>JALRBF010000238.1 GCA_023262365.1 Burkholderiaceae bacterium | reverse complement strand
GGCGCGCTGAATCGGCGCGGCCCCGCGCCAGCGCGGCAGCAGCGAGGCGTGAATGTTTAGTGCGCCACGCGGGGCAAGCTGCAGCAACCACGTCGGCAGCAACAAGCCGTAAGCGGCCACCACCACCACCTCGGGCGCCATGCCAAGCAGCGCGGCCTGCGTGGCTTGCGCCAAGGCCGCGTCGCGGCCGTCGAGCTTGAGGCTGGCGGGCTGCCATACCGGTACCCCCCAAGCGCTGGCCAGCGCCTTAACCGGCGAGGGCTGCAGCCGCTGGCCACGCCCGGCGGGGCGGTCGGGTTGGGTTAACACCGCCAGCACCTCGTGCCCAGCGTCGCGCAGCGCCTGCAAGGCCCGTGCCGCAAACGCCGGGGTGCCCGCAAAAACCAGCCGCACGCGACTACACCCGCGCCTCTCGGGCTTGCTTTTGCAATTTGGTTTTGATTCGGTTGCGCTTGAGCCGGGAGAGGTATTCAACAAACACCTTGCCCGCCAAATGGTCCATCTCGTGCTGCAAGCACACGGCCAGCAAGCCCTCGGCGTGCACCTCGCGGCTTTGCCCGTGCTCGTCCCACGCCTGCACGCGCACCTGCAAGGCGCGCTCGACCCCGTCGTAGTAACCAGGCACCGACAGGCAACCCTCTTCGGCCACTTGGCGCTCGTCGCTGGCCCACACCAGGGTGGGGTTAATGAACACCAGCGGCCGGTCGCGGGTTTCGCTCACGTCGGCCACCAACACGCGCCGATGCACATCCACCTGCGTGGCCGCCAGCCCCACACCCTTGGCCTCGTACATGGTCTCGAGCATGTCGCGCACCAGTTGTTGCACTTCATCATCCACCTTGGCCACGGGTTGAGCCACGGTGTGCAGGCGCGGATCGGGGTAAGTGAGTATGGTTAACAGTGCCATGGCAACTCCAGCCTGTATTTTGACCGATGTTGCCGCGGCCTTGGCACAATACGGGCCACATAACAACACCGAAGTCAGGGAGTCTGAGATGGTTTGCGAACAAGCACGCGCCGATTGGCGCGACTGGCTGGGGCTGCTGCTTACCCCAGGGTTGGGGCCGCGCCGAGCGTGGCAGTCGTTGCAGCAACAACCCACGCCCCAAGCCTGGGTCCAGCCCGGGCCCGACTGGCCCGCGCAATGCGCCGCCACCCAAGCCTGGCTTGAGCGCGACACCAACCACTTTGTGGTGACCCTGCACGACGCGGACTACCCACAAGCCTTGCGCGATTTGGCCGATCCGCCGCTGCTGCTGTTTGGCGCGGGCCAGCGCGCGCTGTTGCAAGCCCCCCGGGCGCTGGCCATGGTGGGCAGCCGCAACCCCACGCCACTGGGGCAGCGCACCGCGCACGACTTGGCCCGCGAGTTGGCCGAGCAAGGCGTGGTGGTGGCCTCGGGCCTGGCGCGCGGCATTGACGGCGCGGCGCACCGTGGCGCCCTGGATGCAGGCGGCCCCAGCGTGGCCTTTGTGGGCACCGGGGTCGACCGCGTGTACCCGCGCGCGCACGCCGAGTTGGCTCAAAGGCTCATGACCCATGGCCTGCTGCTAAGCGAGTTGCCGCTGGGCAGCGCGGCCTTGCGGCATCACTTCCCGCGTCGTAATCGGCTGTTGGCCGCGTGGACACAAGGCACCTTGGTGGTTGAGGCCGCGTTGGGCTCGGGCTCGCTCATCACCGCGCACGTCGCGCTGGACTTGGGGCGCGAGGTCATGGCCATGCCCGGCTCGATTCACGCACCGCAGGCCAAAGGCTGCCATGCGCTGATCAAACAAGGCGCTGCGCTGATTGAGGGCACACAAGACATCGGCCACGCCATGGGGTGGCTGACGCCCTCGCCCTCGGCTGGGCCCGCCAAGCCCAGCCACGCGCCCGCCGTGACCAGTCCGCAAGGCGACGCGGCCAAGGTGTGGGCGCATTTGAGCGACGCGCCCCAACACATCGACACGCTAAGCCAGCTCAGCGACCTGGCCCCAGCCACACTGCAAGCGGTGCTGCTGGATTTGGAGCTCGACGGCCGCGTGGCCTCGCTACCCGGGGGCCAATGGCAACGGCTGGCTTAAACCACGGCCCCGGCGTTGGGGTCGTTGCGGTCAATGTCTTTGTCGGCCTTGATCAAGTCTTCGCGCTTGATGCCCAGCCACATGGCAATGGCCGCCACAATCCATGAAAGATGCGGCCCCACGTACTCAACGACCGTTCTTGCCGTCTGCTTATCAACTCGCAGACGCCTCCCAAGCCCCTGCCAGTCGATCCCGTTTTCTTCGTCATCATCGCCGGGGCGTTCATTGCTTGCCATTCCGGTTGCCCCGAATTTCGGCCTTTGTTTGCTGGATTTGCCCCAATGGTACACGCTCCGCCGCCGCCTGCAATATCACTCAGGCAATGCGGGCGCCGCATCCGTGTTTTTAGTCCAACTCGGAACAACAGGAGGAATCAGCCGCCGCACCTGCTCCGCTGATTTCCCACCCTCCCACCGCGCCACCGGGTAACGGCTTTTGCGATGCACTAGCCAAAATGTGGGCACCCTAGAAAAGCCCGGAATGGTCGCTGCAACCCCACTGGGTGCGGTAACAGTGCGGGAGCGTTTCCATTCCGGGCTGGAATCAATGTCAATCACCACAACAGGCATCACTTTACGTGTGGCTGCTAGGTGGTCCCGCTGCCACGCCTTGCAAGGCCCACACCATGACGCGGAAAAGCAGACCAAATACCAATCAGACTTCTGCTGAGCAACCCGGAAAACTGGCTGGCTGGCAGTGAATTTCCAGCGGTCCCCACCATACACGACAGCAGAAAACAGCACCACCAGTGCAGCCAGTCTTCGCCCCCGGATCATGTTATCACTCCCATCGGCCGCCCTGCCACACAGAACACCAAATCGTCTGCCAGCATGCGCGAACCCTGCAGAACGCCGAAACCAAAATCACCCCAGCCCTGCCAACTGTTGCGAATAATGATAGCAGGTTCGCCGTCAATCCAATCAACGTCAGTCAGCGCTACCTCGTGGCCCCACCAATTATAGCCACCCGCCCCACAGTAGCCCCTAAGTAGCATGGAAACCATTTGCTCGACGTTTCGCGGCTGGCACTCTATCCAATCAGTCACGCGGTACCGTGACGCCGTTTTCCGATTGCCTGCCGTGTTATGTCGCACACTCTGGTCGTTGTCGCCGCAGACTGAAGACGGGACGGTGCCGTGATTGTAGAGAAA
>JALRBF010000141.1 GCA_023262365.1 Burkholderiaceae bacterium | reverse complement strand
CGTCACAAACTGCCCCATGTGGCGCCCGTACAGGGTTTCAACCCCAAGTACGCCGATGATGACATGGGCCGGCACCCCGTAGCGTTGCTCGGCCCGGCGCAGCGCCGTGCGCCATCGTTTCCACGTTTTCACGCCAGCACGAATGCGCACCGGTTCAACAAACCGCTGCCGATAGGCCTGCCAGTTGCCCACGTGACCTTGGGGTGCCGGGCCCATCAGGCGCCTGGCCTTGGGGTTGTGCTTGGCTTGCCGCAAGCCACGCTCGGCTAGCGCTAGCGGCAGCCCAAGCTGGGCCTGCCACTGCGCCATGGCCTGTTGTGCCTCGGGGTGACGCAAAAAGTCTGCCCGCGCGGGAGCCACGGCACCCAAGGCCAACAGCAAAGCCAAGTAATATCCACGCCACGGCATCACCCCATGGTACGAAAGGAAGGCCGCGATGCAAACCTTGGATAACCAGTGGATTGCGCTACTGGGTCGAATTTGGCACCAACTCTCAGGCATCACCATTGCCTGGGGAGGCAAACCTGTCAGCCTAACCGGCCTGATGTTGAGCGCCGTGGCCGCTGCGGTGGCGTTGTGGCTGGTGTGGCGCCTGGGGCGGCGCCTTGAGCGGCGCTTGCTGGCGTGGGTGCCGCCGGCTGACTTGTCGCTGCGCAAAATGGTGAGCAACGCGTTTCGCGCCCTGTTGGCCGTGGTGGCGGCGTTGTTGGCCTTGTCCATGGTGGGCATTGACCTGACTGCGCTGGCCGTGGTCTCTGGCGCCATTGGCGTGGGCATCGGGCTGGGTTTGCAAAAACTGGCCTCAAACTACATCAGCGGCTTTGTGATTTTGGCCGAGCGCAGCGTGCGCATTGGCGACTGGGTGCGTGTGGCCGGCTTTGAGGGGCAAGTCACCGATATTCGCGCGCGCTGCACCACGCTGCGCGCCAACACGGGGGTTGAGGCCGTTATTCCCAACGAAACCCTGACCGTGGAGCGGGTAGAAAACCTCTCGCTGAGTGACAGCTTGCTGTGGCTAAGCGTGGACGTGGTGTTGGCCCCTGGCACCAACGCCGCGCACGCTGCCCAGGTGCTTGAGGCCGCAGCCAAAGGGCAAACGCGCGTGCTGCAAAACCCGCCGCCGGTTGCGGCTTTGTCCGAACTCACGCTGGACGGCCCTAAATTCACGCTGGGCTTTTGGATTGGTGACCCGCAAAACGGCCAACTGGGCGTGCGCGCGGCGGTCAATCAAGCGGTGATGGACGCCCTGGCCCAAGCCGGCATTGGCATGGCCATGCCGCAGCGCATTTGGCGCCAAGGCGGCGAGGTATGACACAATACAAAGCTTGACGCGCACGTCAATCAAACGAGCCTCGGCTGGCTCAAATGAACTGGCCAAAATTTTTTTGGAGCGCATTGCATGAAGGTGTTGGTAGCCGTAAAGCGGGTGGTGGACTACAACGTTAAGGTACGCGTCAAAAGCGACGGAACCGGGGTGGACATCGCCAACGTCAAAATGAGCATGAACCCGTTTGACGAGATTGCGGTAGAAGAGGCGGTGCGACTGAAAGAAAAAGGCGTGGCCACCGAGGTGATTGCCGTCTCGTGCGGCGTGCAAGCGTGCCAAGAAACCCTGCGCACCGCCATGGCCATCGGTGCCGACCGCGCGGTGCTGGTGCAAACCGACGCCGAGTTGCAGCCCCTAGCCGTGGCCAAACTGCTGCAAGCGGTGGCACAGCGCGAGCAAGTTGAGCTGGTGATCATGGGCAAACAAGCCATTGACGACGACAGCAACCAAACCGGCCAAATGCTGGCTGCACTGTGCGATTGGCCACAAGCCACCTTTGCCGGAGCCGTGAGCGTGGCCGACGGCGGTGTTGAAGTCAAACGCGAGGTTGACAGCGGTGAAGAAGTGGTGGCGCTGACGCTGCCAGCGGTGGTGACCACCGACTTGCGACTCAACGAGCCGCGTTACGTCACGTTGCCCAACATCATGAAGGCCAAGAAAAAACCCTTGGATACCTTAACACCCGACGAACTGGGTGTGGACGTGCAGCCCAGGCTGCGCACCTTAAAAGTGGTCGAACCGCCGCAGCGTGGCGCCGGGGTGATGGTGGCTGACGTGGACGCGTTGGTCGACAAGCTCAAAAACGAGGCCAAAGTCATTTAACTTTTCGCAAAGGAAACCGTGCCATGACAGCGCTGGTAGTCGCCGAACACGATCAGCAAACCATCAAGCCCGCCACACTCAACGCGGTCAGTGCCGCTGCGGCCTGCGGCGGTGAGGTGCATGTGCTGGTGGCTGGGCACCACGCCCAGGGCGCGGCCGAACAAGCCGCCCGCATCGCCGGCGTCAGCAAAGTGCTGCACGCCGACGATGAGGCCTTGGCCCACGCCTTGGCCGAGCCCATGGCCGCGCAGGTGCTGGCCGTGGCCTCGGCCTACAGCCACTTGGTGTGGCCCGCCACGGCCAACGGCAAAAACGTCGCGCCCCGCGTGGCCGCCAAGCTCGACGTGGCGCAGCTGTCCGACATCACCGCCGTGCACAGCGCCGACACCTACGAGCGGCCGATTTACGCGGGCAACGCCATGGCCACCGTGCAAAGCAGCGACGCCGTGCAAGTGATTACGGTGCGCACCACCGCCTTTGACGCCGCCGCCGCCGAAGGCGGCAGCGCCGCGGTCGAGTCGGTGGCTGTGGCGCAGTTGCCGCAATCGTCGCGCTTTGTGCGCAGCGAGGCGGTGCAAAGCGACCGCCCCGACCTAACCGCTGCCAAGGTGGTGGTCTCGGGCGGACGGGCGCTGGGCAGCCAAGAAAAATTCGAAGAAGTGGTGATTCCACTGGCCGACAAGCTCGGCGCTGCCGTGGGTGCCAGCCGCGCCGCGGTGGACGCCGGCTACGCCCCCAACGATTGGCAGGTTGGCCAAACCGGAAAAATCGTCGCACCCCAGCTCTACGTGGCCTGCGGCATCAGTGGTGCCATTCAACACTTGGCGGGCATGAAGGACAGCAAGGTCATCGTGGCCATCAACAAAGACCCCGAAGCCCCCATTTTTGGCGTGGCCGACTACGGCTTGGAGGCCGATTTGTTCGAGGCCGTGCCCGAACTTACCAACCGCCTGTAGCCTCATTCTTTTTGCTTGCCGTTTAAGCGCGGAGTCTTGCCATGAGTTACCAAGCCCCGGTTCGAGACATGATGTTCAACCTGCGCCACGTGGCCGACTTGCCCTCGCTGGCGGCGCTGCCGGCGTACCAAGAGGCTGGGGTAGACACCGCGCGGGCCGTGCTTGAGGAGTGCGCGCGCTTTAACCAAGAAGTCATTGCCCCACTGAACTGGCCGGGTGACCAGCAACCCAGCCGTTGGCATCAAGGTGACGTGGTAACCCCCCCGGGGTTCAAAGACGCCTATCAGCAATACGCCGCGGCCGGCTGGCAAAGCCTGCAGCATCCAGCGGCTTACGGAGGCCAAGGGCTGCCCAAGGTGATCGCTGCAGCCTGCAGCGAAATGCTCAACTCGGCCAACCTCAGCTTTGCCTTGTGCCCGTTGCTTACCGACGGGGCCATTGAAGCGTTGCTTACCGCCGCCAGCGACGACATCAAGCAGCGCTACCTCGCCAAGCTGGTCAGCGGCGAGTGGACGGGCACCATGAACCTGACCGAGCCCCAGGCCGGCTCCGATTTGGCTGCACTGCGCTCGCGCGCCGAGCCCCAAACCGACGGCACCTATCGCGTGTTTGGCACCAAAATCTACATCACCTACGGCGAACACGACTACACCGACAACATCGTGCACCTGGTGCTCGCGCGCGTCAGTGGCGCGCCCGAAGGGGTTAAGGGCATCAGCTTGTTTGTGGTGCCCAAGGTTTTGGTCAACGACGACGGCAGCCTGGGCCAACGCAACGATGTACGCTGCGTCAGCATCGAGCACAAACTGGGCATCAAGGCCAGCCCCACCGCGGTGCTGCAATACGGTGACGAGGGCGGCGCCGTGGGCTACTTGGTGGGTGAAGAAAACCGTGGCCTAGAGTACATGTTCATCATGATGAACGCGGCGCGCTTTGCTGTGGGCGTGCAAGGCATTGCCATTGCCGAGCGTGCCTACCAGCAGGCTGTTGGCTATGCGCGCGACCGCGTGCAAAGCCGCCCGGTGGATGGCTCGGCTCATGCCCCGGTGGCCATCATCCACCACCCCGACATCAAGCGCATGCTCATGACCATGCGCGCCCTCACCGAAGGTTGTCGGGCCATGGCGCTGACCGCCGCTGGCGCGTTTGACGTGGCCCACGCGCACGACGACGCAGCGGTACGCCGTGCCAACCAAACGTTCTACGAATTCATGGTGCCTCTGGTTAAGGGGTTCAGCACCGAGATGAGCCTAGAGGTGACATCACTGGGTGTGCAGGTTCATGGTGGCATGGGCTTTATTGAAGAAACCGGCGCCGCCCAGCACTACCGCGACGCGCGCATTTTGCCGATTTACGAAGGCACCACGGCAATACAGGCCAACGATTTGCTGGGTCGCAAAACCCTGCGCGACGGTGGGGCCACCGCGCGCGCCCTGGCCGAGCAAATTGCCCACACCGAAAGCGACTTGCGTAATAACGGCTCGCCCGACGCCGTGGCCATGGCCACGCAGTTGCAGCACGCACGCGAGGCCTTTGTGCACGCTGTGGATTTTTTGGTGAGTCAGGGCAAAGCGGCACCCAACGCCGCGTTTGCTGGCAGCGTGCCGTATTTGATGCTGGCTGGCTGCCTGATGGCGGGCTGGCAAATGGCGCGGGCCTTGTTGGCGGCGCAAGCCGCGTTGGCCAACAACGACGCCGACCTGGGGGCCACTTTTTTGCAAGCCAAAATCCATACCGCGCGGTTTTATGCAGAGCATCTGCTGCCGCGTTGCCAGGCGTGGTGCACCGAAGTCACGCAAGGCGCCCACAGCACCAACGCCATGCCGGTTGAAGCGCTGTGACCGCGCGCCAACTTCCTGGGGCGCTCGCACGCGTGCCGTTTCCCGTCATTGGGTCGCCGTTATTCATCATCAGCCACCCCAAACTGGTGATTGCCCAATGCTGTGCCGGCGTGGTGGGTGCCATGCCTGCACTCAACGCCAGGCCGCAAAGCCAACTCGACGAATGGCTGCACGAGATCACCGAGGCCTTGGCCGCGCACGACCGCGCCCACCCCGAGGCGCCAGCTGCGCCTTTTGCCATCAACCAGATCGTGCACAAAAGCAACGACCGCATGGAGGCCGACATGGCCTTATGCGTCAAGTACCAAGTGCCCATCATCATCACCAGCTTGGGTGCGCGTGAGGAGATTAACCAAGCCGCGCACAGCTACGGCGGCGTGGTGTTGCACGACATCATCAACAACCGATTTGCGCAAAAGGCCATAGAAAAAGGCGCCGACGGCCTGATTGCCGTGGCCGCTGGTGCCGGTGGCCACGCCGGCACCAAAAGCCCGTTTGCGTTGGTGCAAGAAATTCGTCAGTGGTTCAACGGGCCCGTGGCTCTCAGCGGCAGCATCGCCACCGGTGGGGCGGTGTTGGCCGCGCAAGCCGCGGGGGCAGACTTTGCTTACATCGGTTCGCCGTTTATTGCCACCGAAGAGGCCCGCGCCAGTGATGCCTACAAGGCCTGTGTGGTCGATGCCACCAGCGACGACATTGTGTACTCCAACCTTTTTACCGGCGTGCACGGCAATTACCTCGCCCCCAGCATTGTGCAAGCGGGGCTTGATCCCAGCAACTTACCTCAAAGCGACCCCAGTGCCATGAATTTTGGCGCCGGCGCGCAAAAGGCATGGAAAGACATTTGGGGTTGTGGTCAAGGCATAGGCGTCATCAACAAAGTGCAGTCCACCGCCGCTTGGGTGGCGCAGCTCAAGCGCGAGTACGCGCAGGCGCGCGCCGCGTTGGCGCTTTAGCGCAGGGCGCGCAGCAAACGCTGGCCGGCGCGCCCCGTCACGGGCAGGCCCAAGCGCTGCTGCTCGGCGCGAATGGCTTGCCGGCTGCGCTTGCCTAAGGCGCCATCAATGGCGCCAATGTCGTGTCCCCGAAGCGTGAGCAGCGTTTGCAGCTCACGGCGTTGTGCGCGAGACAAGCCCAGGTCGTCTGTGGGCCATGTGGCGCGCAGCGGCGGACGGTTTTGTAGCGCGTCGCTTAGCAAGCCCAGCGCAAGGGCATAACTCTCGGCGGCGTTGTATCGGTACAGCGCATGAAAGTTGGCAAACACCAACCACGCGGGCCCTTGATCGCCTGCTGGACGCAGCAAAGCCGCTGGGGTTTGCGCTGAGAGTTGCGGCGCCACTTCGCGCCAACTTGCCCCAGTTACGGGTTGTACCCCGTCTTGTGCCCACGCTTGAAGTGGCCGACGCCACCGGCGCCCATCACGTAACGTGCGCCCCGCCGGGACCGAAACCTCAATGCCCCAAGGTTGGCCTGGCTGCCAACCCGCGTCCTTTAAAAAATGCGCGGTCGACGCCAACGCGTCCGGCGCCGATTCCACCAAATTGGCCTTGCCATCGCCATCACCGTCCACCGCCAGCCGCTCGTACGTACTGGGCATGAACTGCGTTTGACCAAATGCGCCCGCCCACGACCCCGTCATTCGTTCGGGGGCAAACGCCTCGGTTTGCAGCACACGCATGGCAGCGAACAACTCGGTTCGAAAATAACCTTGCCTGCGCCCCATGCAGCTGAGCGTCAATAGCGATTCCACCACCGGGCGCGTGCCCACGCGTCGCCCGTAGTCGCTCTCAATGCCCCACACCGCCACCACCGTGGCTGGGTCCACACCAAACCGTTGTTGCACCTCGGCCAGGGTGCTGGCGAAGGTGGCCAAACGCTGCACGCCATCGTCCACGCGCTGGGCGTCAACCAGCACCGCCAAATAATCCCAAATCGGGGTGGTGAACTCGGGCTGCTCATCAAGCCGCTGCACCAGCGGCGCTTGCAGCGTTAGGCCTTGGGTGAGGCGGTCAAACCACGCCGGTTGCACCTTGGCCGCCAGCGCCACCGGGCGCAACTGCGCCAGACACTGTTGCGTGGCCGGTGTGGTAGCGGTGGCGGCGGTGCACGCCAGACCAAGCAGCCAAGCGCCGCATTGGGCCAGCGCGGCGGTGTGCTTCAACTAAAAAACGCCTTGGCTTTTTCAAACCAGCCCTTGTCGTTGGGGCTGTGCTTGGTGCCACCCTCTTTAAAGGTGGCTTCAAGTTGTTGCAGCAAGTCGCGCTGCACCTCGGTGAGTTTGACTGGGGTTTCCACCGCGATGTGGCAGTACAAATCCCCCGCAATGCTCGAGCGCAGGCCCCGAATACCTTTGCTGCGTAGCCGAAACACCTTGCCGTGCTGTGTGCCCTCGGGAATGTCAATGCTGGCCTTGCCCCCCAAGGTGGGCACCTGAATTTCGCCACCGAGTGCTGCCGTGGTCACTGGCACCGGCACCTCGCAGTGCAAGTCGTCGCCGTCGCGCTCAAACAAATCGTGCTTGCGCAGACGAATTTCAATAAACAAATCACCCGGTGGCCCGCCACGTTGGCCCGGCTCGCCGTTGCCGGCGCTGCGAATCCGCATGCCGCTGTCTATGCCCGCGGGAATTTTGACCTCTAGCGTTTTTTGTTTTTTGATTTGCCCTTGACCATGGCAGCTGCCGCACGGGTGCGGCACCACCTTGCCCGTGCCACGGCAGTGCGGGCAAGTTTGTTGCACACTAAAAAACCCTTGGCGCATTTGCACCACCCCGGCGCCTTGGCATGTGCCGCAGCTCTTGACTTCGGTGCCCGGGCTGGCGCCACTGCCGCCGCAGGTCTCACAGCCCTCCCACGACGGGATACGAATTTGCGCATCCTTGCCGCTGGCGGCCTCTTCAAGCGTTACCTCCATGGCATAAGACAAATCGCCGCCGCGATGCGCCTGCGCCCCGCCACGGCGCCCGCCGCCGCCACCAAAGATGTCGCTAAAAATATCGCCAAACGCGCCGCCAAAGGCATCGCCAAACCCCGCGCCGCTGGCCCCTCCTTGCATGTTGGGGTCCACCCCGGCGTGCCCAAACTGATCGTACGCGGCGCGTTTTTGACCGTCAGACAATATCTCGTAGGCTTCCTTGACTTCTTTGAAACGCGTCTCGGCGTCGGCACTGCCCTGATTGCGGTCAGGGTGGTACTTCATCGCGAGCTTGCGATACGCCTTTTTGATTTCATCGTCGCTGGCGTTTTTGGGAACGCCCAGCGCGTCGTAAAAGTCTTTTTTTGCCATGAGGGGGTGCAACCTGGTGGGTTAGGCGTCTTTTTTAACTTCCTTAACTTCGGCATCGACCACGTTGTCGTCAGCCGCGGCGCTGGCCCCGGCGGGCGACTCGCTGGCCCCCGCCGCGGCCTGCTCCGATGCGTACATTTTTTCCCCTAGCTTTTGGCTGGCCGTCATCAAGGCATTGCTCTTGTCGTCGATCAGCGCCTTGTCCTCGCCCTTGGCGGCTTCTTCAAGCTCGGTGGTGGCCTTTTCAATGGCTTCTTTCTCTGCCGCCTCCAGCGAATCGCCATGCTCGGTCAAGCTCTTGCGCACGCTGTTGACCAGCGACTCGGCCTGGTTTTTGGCCTGCACCAATTCCACCTTGGCACGGTCCTCGGCGGCGTACTGCTCGGCCTCTTTGACCATTTTCTCCACCTCGGCGTCTGACAGGCCCGAGTTGGCTTTGATGGTGATTTTGTTCTCCTTGCCGGTGCCCTTGTCTTTGGCGTTGACGTGCAAGATGCCGTTGGCGTCGATATCAAACGTGACTTCAATTTGCGGCACACCGCGGCCGGCCGGCGGAATCCCTTCAAGGTTGAACTCGCCCAGCAGCTTGTTGCCCGAGGCCAGCTCGCGCTCACCTTGAAACACCTTGATGGTCACGGCCGCTTGGTTGTCATCGGCGGTGGAGAACACCTGGCTGAACTTGGTGGGGATGGTGGTGTTCTTCTCAATCATTTTGGTCATCACGCCGCCCAGGGTTTCAATGCCCAGCGACAGCGGTGTCACGTCAAGCAGCAACACATCGGATCGGTCGCCGGCCAACACCTGCCCCTGCACCGCCGCGCCCACGGCAACGGCCTCGTCGGGGTTCACGTCACGGCGCGGCTCTTTACCAAAAAACGCCTTGACCTTTTCTTGCACCTTGGGCATGCGTGACATGCCGCCGACCAAGATCACGTCATGAATGTCGCTGGCCGATACGCCGGCGTCTTGAATCGCGGTGCGGCACGGCGCAATGGTGCGCTCAATCAACTCGTCCACCAGGCTCTCGAGCTTGGCACGGGTGAGCTTGATGTTCAGGTGTTTGGGGCCCGACGCGTCAGCCGTGATGTAGGGCAGGTTGAGGTCGGTTTGGGTGCTGTTGGAGAGTTCGATTTTGGCTTTTTCAGCGGCTTCTTTCAGGCGCTGCAACGCCAGCACGTCGTTACTTAAGTCAACCCCTTGGTCTTTTTTGAACTCGCCGATGACGAAATCAATGATGCGCTGGTCAAAGTCTTC
>JALRBF010000100.1 GCA_023262365.1 Burkholderiaceae bacterium | reverse complement strand
TGTTCGGTAAAGTGACCAACCTTACCGACTACGGCGCATTCGTAGAAGTCGAGCAGGGTATCGAAGGCCTGGTACACGTCTCCGAAATGGACTGGACCAACAAGAACGTGGCGCCGTCCAAAGTGGTTACGCTGGGTGACGAAGTTGAGGTCATGGTGCTGGACATTGACGAGGACAAGCGCCGCATCTCGCTGGGCATGAAGCAGTGCCGGGTCAACCCGTGGGAAGAGTTTGCGCAAAACGTCAAACGTGGCGACAAAATCTCTGGCCCGATCAAGTCGATTACCGACTTTGGTGTGTTCATTGGACTAACCGCCGGCATCGACGGCTTGGTGCATATGTCTGACCTGTCGTGGTCTGAAACCGGCGAAGTGGCGGTGCGCAACTTTAAAAAGGGCCAAGAAGTTGAGGCCGTGGTGCTGGGCATTGACGTCGAGCGCGAGCGCATCAGCCTGGGCATTAAGCAGCTTGACTCTGACCCCTTCACCACCTTTGCCTCGGTGCACGACAAGGGCGCCACGGTCACCGGCACGGTGGCCACGGTGGACGCCAAGGGCGCCGAGATTAACCTGGGCGAAGACGTGATGGGCTACCTGCGGGCCTCTGAGATCAGCACCGAGCGGGTGGACGACGCGCGCGAAGTGCTTAAGGTGGGCGACGAGGTGACCGCCGTGGTGGCCTACGTTGACCGCAAGGCACGTAGCGTGCAGTTGTCGATTCGCGCCAAAGACGCGGCCGACCAGCAAGAAGCGCTGGCCAGCCTCAACCAAGGCGACTCGGGTACCGCCGGCACCACCAGCCTGGGGGCGTTGTTGCGCGCCAAGCTGGACAACAACGACGACAACGCCGCCTAACCAAGCGGCTGGGCTTGGGGCCTTGGATGCCACCCCCACCGGGGTACGCCGACGCCCCAAACCAAACCGGTGCTGCCATGACACGTAGCGAATTGGTTGAGGCCTTGGCCAAGCGGTTTGCGCAGTTGGCGCATCGCGACGCTGAGTTTGCCGTACACGCCATGCTCGAGGCCATGGCGCAGGCACTGGCGCGCGGGCACCGCATTGAAATCCGTGGCTTTGGCAGTTTTGGCATCAATCGCCGCGCCGCCCGAACCGCTCGCAACCCCCGCACCGGCGGCTTGGTGGCCGTGCCCGAAAAACGCGTGCCGCACTTCAAGCCGGGCAAAAACCTGCGCGAAGCGGTGAACCAACCGCACCCCACCAACGAGACCCCATGAAAACCTTGGGTTGGCTGGTTCGGCTCGTCATCTTTTTGGTGGTGCTTTGGTTTGCGCTGGCCAACCAACATGGCGTGCAAGTGTTTGCGCCCATGGGGCAAGTGTGGCAAGGGCCACTGGTCTGGGTGTTGTTGCTTACCTTACTCATTGGCCTGTTGCTGGGCGTGCTGCTGATGCTGCCGCCATGGTGGGCGCAGCGCCGCGCGGCCAAACGCGCGCTGGCCGCAGCGGTGGCCAGCCCGGCCGCCAAGGGCGGCGCACCTGCGGCCCTCTCCACGGACGACGACGGGCTTGGCGTCTGACCTGTTGTGGCTGCTGTGGACGCTGCCACTGGCGTTTGCGCTGGGTTGGTGGCTGTCACGCTTTGACGTGAGGCAATGGCGCCACACCGAGCGGCTGGCACCCAAGGCGTATTTTCGTGGTCTCAACCACCTGCTCAACGAGCAGCAAGACGAGGCGATTGACGCGTTTATTGAGGCCGTGCAGCACGACGCGGACACGCTGGAGCTGCACTTTGCGCTGGGCAATTTGTTTCGCCGCCGCGGCGACTACGACCGCGCCATTCGCGTGCACCAGCACCTGCTGGCCCGCGCCGACCTAACCCCTAGCCAGCGCGAGCACGCGCAGCATGAACTGGCACTGGATTTTTTTCGGGCTGGGCTGTTTGACCGCGCCGAGCGCGCGCTGCTTGCGCTTGAAGGCGGGCGCTACGCCGAGCAAGCGCGCAGCATGCTGCTGACGATTTACGAGCGCAGCCGCGACTGGCACCACGCACTGCAACTTACGCGCGAATTGGCCTCCGACAACCCCACCCACCACGCGGTGCGAGCGGCACAGTACAGCTGCGAAATAGGCGACGCCGCGCGCGCGCAAGGGCAAACCGACGCCGCCGAGCGCGCCTACCAAGAAGCACTAACGCTGCACCCGCAGGCGGTGCGCCCGGCTTTGGCGCTGGCGCACATGGCCCATGCGCGCGGCGAGCACCACGCCGCGCTGGAGCAGCTGCTCAGGCTGGTGCACGCGCAGCCCCAAGCGGCCGCGCTGGCTGCCGTGTGGCTGGCGCAATGGGCGCAGGCCCTACCCGAGGCGCGTGCCAAGGCCGTGGCTGCGCTACAAATAGCGCAACAGGTTGCCCCCAGTGTGGACGTGACCCTGGCGCTGGCGCACTTGCAGCCTGAACAATCCAACACCTTGCTTGACGAGGCCTTAACGCAACGCCCCGCGTTGGCACTGGCTCGTGAGCGGCTGCACAGCGAGCCCCACACGCCACCGGCGGTGCTGCATGCCATTGACCAAGCCATGGGGCCGGGACAACGCTACCGCTGCACGCGCTGCGGCTTTGAGGCGCAGCAGTACTTTTGGCAATGCCCAGGCTGCCAGTCGTGGGAGAGCTTTCCATTTAAGCGATGCGGCGAAGCCTAGGGCTGGCGACACGCTGGGGCGCCGTGTGGCTGCTACTGGCCTGGATGATGCACGTGGCGTGGGCCGGGCCTACCCCACCGCCGCCCCAGGTTGTGGAGGTTAACGCCGCCACGGAGCAGGCGCTGGACGCCGTCAAGGGTATTGGCCCCCGCATGGCGCAGCGCCTGGTGCAAACCCGGCACGAGGCGCGTTACGTGGATTGGCTTGACCTCATCACCCGCACCCCAGGGCTTGGTGCCCACACGGCCACCAAGCTCTCGGCCAATGGGCTGCGGGTCAACGGCTTGCCATTTCCCAATTTGGCGCCGTCCGCTCCCCGCTAAGGCCACGCCAGCCTTAAGGCGGCAGCCCGCAGCCGCCGCCGCCAGGGGTATGAATTTCAATCATGTCGCCGCTTTGCACCTCAACGCGGGCCTGGGCGGGCACTTCCTCCACTTCACCGTTGGCACGCAGCACGCGGTTGATGCCCACCGCCCCGGGCTGGGCTGCGTAGAGGGCGTGGGCCGGATGCACCCGGCCGTTGGAGAGGATGCTGGCGGTCATGTCCTCAAGAAAGCGCAGCCGCCTAACCCCGCCGTTGCCACCATGCCAATGGCCGGCCCCGCCCGAGCCCTGACGAATGCGGTAGCTCTCGAGGCGCACGGGGTAGCGAAACTCGAGCACCTCGGGGTCGGTTAGGCGCGAATTGGTCATGTGCGTTTGCACCACGTCGGTTCCGTGGTGCCCTTGCACTGGCGCACCCGGCGCGCTCCAAAGCAACCCGGCCCCGCTGCCGCCCGAAATCGTTTCGTAGTACTGGTGGCGAGCGTTACCAAAAGTAAAGTTGTTAACCGTGGGCTGGGCTCCGGCCATCAGCCCCAGCGCACCGTACAGCGCATTGGTGATGCAGGTGGAGGTTTCCACGTTGCCGGCAACCACCGCCGCCGGGTGCTGCGGGTTAAGCATGCAGCCCGGTGGCACGTGAATCCGCAGCGGCTTTAAACACCCGGCATTGAGCGGGATGTCGTCGTCCACCAGGGTGCGAAACACGTACAGCACCGCCGCGGTGGTCACCGCACGCGGGGCGTTGAAGTTGTTGGGCTGCTGGGCGCTGGTACCGGTGAAGTCAATGTCCACCTCACCTTGCTCGGCATGCACACGCAGCGAGACGGCAATTTGCGCGCCGTTGTCCAGCGGCAGCACAAATTGGCCGTCGCGCAAGCGATGCACCACGGCACGCACGGCCGCCTCGGCGTTGTCTTGCACATGCCCCATGTAGGCCAATACCGTCTCTAGCCCCACGTCTTGCACCAAGCGCAGCAGCTCTTGCGCGCCTTTGTGGTTGGCCGCCACCTGAGCCCGCAGGTCGGCAAGGTTTTGCTCCACGTTGCGGCTGGGCCAAGGCGTGGTGCCGCCTCCTGTGGTCAAGAGCTCGCGCAGCGTATCGTCTTGCCACACGCCGCCGCGCACCAGTTGCACGTTGGCTAGCACCACGCCCTCTTCGTCAATGGTGCGCGAGTGCGCGGGCATCGAGCCGGGGGTGATGCCGCCAATGTCGGCGTGGTGCCCGCGTGATCCCACGTAAAACACCGGGTCGTCTTGTCCGGCCACAAACACCGGGCTGATCACGGTCACGTCTGGCAGATGCGTGCCCCCTTGGTAGGGGTCGTTCAGTACGTAGGCGTCGCCGGGCTGCATCTTGCCCCGGTTAAGCCGCATGATGGCCTGCACGCTCTCGCCCATGCTGCCTAGGTGCACGGGAATGTGCGGTGCGTTGGCAATCAGCTGGCCTTGGGTGTCAAACAGGGCACAAGAAAAATCCAACCGCTCTTTGATGTTGACCGAGTGCGCGGTGTTTTGCAGTTGCAGCCCCATTTGCTCGGCAATGTTCATGAACAAGTGATTGAACACTTCAAGCATGATGGGGTCGGCCGCGGTGCCCAACGCGGCTTGATGGGTGGCGGCTTGCACGCGGTGCAGGGTAAGGTAACCGTCGGCGCGCGCGGTGGCGCGCCAGCCCGGTTCAATCACGGTGGTGGCGTTGGCGTCGGTGACAATGGCCGGGCCGTCCACGGTGCAGCCGGGCAACAAATCGTGCGCTTGCCAAAGGGCGGCCTGATGCCACTGGCTTTGTGCGTACATCGACACCGTGGCCGCGGGCTGCCCACTGCCCGTGGCCGGGCGCTGCGGCGTGTGCACCGCCTCGCCGGGTACCACCCCCTCGGCTGACATGGCCTCAACCACCAATGCCTTGCCTGGCATCAAAAACGAATACCGCTGCTGATACGCTTGCTCAAAGGCCGTGCACAAGGCCGCACGGTTGGCGCTGTAGGGCACGATAAGCGCGGTGTCGCTGCCTTGGTAGCGCAAATGAACCCGGGCCTGGGTTTGGATGCTGTTGGGGTTCCAGCCCTGTGCGGTTAAATCACTGGCCACGGCCTGCTGCAGCGCCTGGGCGTGCTCGGCCAGTGACGGCATGGCGGCCTCGTCTAAGGTTAGCTCCAACGCTTGTTCGCGGTTGGCGGCTTGGTCGGCCAAGCCCATGCCAAAGGCGCTAAGCACGCCGGCAAAGGGGTGAATCAGCACCTGCTTCATGCCTAGGGCGTCGGCCACCAAACAGGCATGCTGCCCGCCAGCGCCGCCAAAGCACTGCAGGGTGTAGCGCGTCACGTCGTACCCCCGGGCGATGGAGATTTTTTTGATGGCCGCGGCCATTTGCTGCACCGCAATTTGAATGCAGCCTTGCGCCACCTCCTCAGGGGTGCGTTGCACCTGCGTGGCCCAATGCGCAAAGCCTTGTTTCACGGTTTCGGCGTCCAGCGCCTCGTTGGCGTGCGGGCCAAAGACGCGCGGAAACCACGCGGGTTGCAACTTACCCACCATCACATTGGCGTCGGTGACGGTCAGTGGGCCACCACGGCGGTAACACGCGGGCCCCGGATCAGCCCCGGCGCTATGAGGGCCCACACGAAAGCGCGTGCCGTCAAAGTCAATCATCGAGCCGCCACCGGCGGCCACCGTGTGTATGCTAAGCATGGGCGCGCGCATGCGCACGCCAGCCACCAGGGTTTCGAACTCGCGCTCCCACTGCCCCGCGTAGTGCGACACGTCGGTAGAGGTGCCCCCCATGTCAAAGCCAATCACGCGCACCGGCTCGCGGGCATCGGCACGCAGCGCTTGCTCGGCGGTGCGCGCCATGCCCACAATGCCCCCAGCCGGCCCAGACAAAATCGCGTCTTTGCCAGCAAAGGTTTGCGCCGAGGTGAGGCCCCCCGAGGACTGCATGAAGTAAAGCGGCACGCCTGGCATATGCCGCGCCACGCGCTGCACGTAGCGCCTAAGCAGGGGCGACAAATACGCGTCGACCACCGTGGTGTCACCCCGGCCGACCAGCTTCATGAGGGGGCTGACCTCATGCGAGACGCTGACTTGCTCAAAACCCATGGTGCGCGCCACCGCTGCGGCTTGCTGCTCGTGCGCCGGGTACCGATAGCTGTGCATGAACACAATGGCCACGGCCTGCAAGCCCTTGGCCTGGTAGGGCTTGAGCGACTGCTCCAACGCCGCCACGTCCAGCGCCTGCAACCGTTCGCCGTGGGCGCCCACGCGCTCGTCCACCTCCAGCACCTCGGCATACAACGCCTCGGGCAGCACAATGGCGCGGTCAAACAAGCGCGGGCGATTTTGGTAGGCAATGCGCAAGGCGTCGCCAAAGCCTCGGGTGGTGACGAGCAGCACGGGCTCGCCCTTGCGCTCAAGCAAGGCGTTGGTGGCCACCGTGGTGCCCATTTTGACGCAGGCCACTTGCTGCGGCGTGATCGGCGCATCCGCAGCAAGCCCAAGCAAATGGCGTATACCAGCTAAGGCGGCGTCTTCGTATTGCTCGGGGTTTTCTGATAGTAGCTTGTGCGTGAGCAGCGTGCCATTGGGTTGGCGTGCCACGATGTCGGTGAAGGTGCCGCCTCGGTCAATCCAAAATTGCCAGCGGTCGTCCACGCCCGCCTGTTGGGTGGGGTCAGCGGTTGCCATCAATCAGTGGCTCGAGGTGCCACGCCGCAGATGATGCCGCCCGGATCATTGGCTTGGACGTCCAACGCGTCTTTGGCACCAGCGACTTCCATGTCGCGCGGCAGCTGCACCGCATTTTTTACCGCCAACACCTCGGCCATGATGCTCACGGCGATCTCAGCTGGCGTTTTGCTGCCAATGTAAATGCCAATGGGCCCACGCAAGCGCGCCATGCTGGCCTCGGTTTGGTCAAAGTGCTGCATCATGCGCTGCCGTCTGGTGGCGTGGTTACGCCGCGAGCCAATTGCCCCAACGTAAAACGATTCGGTCTCCAAGGCCTCGAGTAAGGCCAAGTCGTCAAGCTTGGGGTCGTGGGTTAGGGCAATCACCGCGGTGCGCCGGTCGGGTTTGGCCTCGCGCACCAAGTCGTCGGGCATGGTGGCCACCACCTGCACCCCGGGCACCGACCAAGCACCCCGGTATTCCTCGCGCGGGTCGCACACGGTAACCGCAAACCCACTGAACCGCGCCATGGTGGCCAAATACTCGCCCAGTTGCCCGGCGCCAATAAGCAGCATGCGGTACTCGGGGCCAAAGGTGTTGGTAAGCGTTTGATCGTCCAGCTGCAGCGCCGCTGGGGTTTGGGTGGGTTGCAGTGTGCACGCGCCGGTGGCCAGACTGATGCGGCGCTGCACCAAGCGTCCGGCCTCGAGTTGTTGCACCAGTTCGGCCAGCTGCAGCGCGTCGGGGTCAAACTCAAGCACCAGTTCAAGCGTGCCGCCACAGGGCAGTCCAAAGCGATGCGCTTCGTCGGCGCTGACGCCGTAGGTCACGCGTTGCGGGGCGCCGGTGGGAATGGCGCGTGCCTGACCTTGACCACTGTACGCTTGGGTGTAGCGGTCGATCAAGTCGTCTTCAATGCATCCACCCGAGACCGAGCCCACCACCGCGCCGCCCTCGGCCATGGCCATGATGGAGCCCACCGGTCGCGGCGACGAGCCCCACGTGCGCACCACCGTGGCCAGCAGCGCGCGCTGGCCTAGCGCGCGCCAGTCGCGCAGCGCGCGTAAGACCATGACGTCTAAGTTTTCCATGCGCGCGTCAATCCGCTAGCCAAAGTGAAACCACACCCAACCCAAAAAGCCCAGCGCAAAGGTAGCTGCCCCCACCGCCCACGGCGGCACCCCAAGGCCTTGGGCCTTGGCCGACGGGGCGGCAGCCGTGCCAGACGACTCACCGGCCGGCGCTTGGCTTTGCATGTGCGCATCGAAGCGCTTAAAAAAGTCTTCGGCCAAGGACTTGGCCGCGCCGTCGATGAGGCGCTGACCCAACTGGGCCACCTTGCCGCCCACCTGGGCGTTGGCGGTGTAGTCGAGTTGGCAGCCGCCCTCGGCTGGCGTCAACTGCACCTTGGCCGATCCCTTGCCAAAACCGGCGGGGCCGCCTTGCCCCTCAAACTGAATGGTGTAGCGGTGCGGCGGCTCGATGTCTTGGAGCTGAATTTTGCCGGTAAAGCGAGCGGCCACGGGCCCTATACGCAGCGCCAGGCCGATTTCAAAGGTGTCGGCCTGGGTGGCGGTGATGCGCTCGCAGCCCGGGATGCAGGCTTTGAGCACGTTGGGGTCGTTTAGGGCATCCCAAGCCTGTTGTTGTGTCACACCAAGCTGGCGTTGGCCTTGCATGTCCATGTGCTGTCCTCAGAGATGATGCGCGGGGCGCTGGGTTTGCCGCAGCAAAGTGACTATGCTAGCAGCCAAAGCCCGCAAATGCTGCAGGTTGTGCACCGCCAGCATGGCGTCGGCATGCCGGTGCAGCACCGCGGCACCGCCGGCCAGGGGTTGATACGCGTCGTAGCGCAGCAGCGGGTTAAGCCACAGCAAACGCCGACTGTGGCGCTTGAGCCAGTGCAGCTCGTTCTCCAAGGCCTCGCTTGAGCCGGTGTCCAAGCCGTCCGAGACCAGCAACACCACGCTGCGCCGCCCCACCAAGCGACGCGCGTGCGCGCAGCGCAATGTCGCCAACGCGTCACCCAGGCGTGTGCCGCCTGCAAAGTCGGGCACCACACGGCCCACCTCGGCCAGCATGGCATCGGTGTCGCGCCGCGCAAAGGCCGGCGTGAGGTCGGTTAACCGTGTGCCAAAGGCAAACACGTCGCGGCGCTTGAGTTGCCGCGCCCGGTTGGCGCGGCGCTGCGTGGCCGCGTGCAAAAAAGACAACAGCATTCGAGCGTAGCGCTCCATAGAGCCCGAGACGTCGAGCAACACCACCAACGGCAGGCTCTCGGGTTCGCGCCGGTGGCGCCACCATTGCAACACCTCACCGTCGTGCCGAATCAGGCCTTGCAACAGCTTGGGCCAGTGCAAGCCGCTGCCCATGCGGGCGGCCCGGTGGCGCCGCGACGGCACAGTGGGCACGGGCAGCGAGACCTCGCGCGCAAGCCGCTCAACCACGTGGTATTCGTCGGCCGACAAGGCGTTGAAATCGGCTTGCTGCAATCGCTCGCGGGTGCTGGCGGTCATGGCGGCATCAAACTCCACCGTCTGTTCAGGCTTGTCGGGGTTGGCGGGGTTTGCCACCTGAGCCACGGCCGGCGACAAGGCCTGCGCCACACGCGGCCGCTTGCTCGGGGTCTCGGCCTTGCCCTCGGCGTTGGGCAACATCTGCGCCAGCAGTTTATTGGCCACCTCGGGGTCGCGAAAGTAGGCGTCAAAGAGTTCGGCAAACACCGCACGGTCTTGCTGGCGCGAAATCAACACCGCCTCTAGCGCGGCGGCCACGTCTGGCTTGCTCTGCAAGCCAGCCAGCATCAACGCCCGTTGGGCGTTGGCCACGCGCTCGCTGTCCACGGCCACGCCCGCCCGGCGCAACGCACGGCCAAATCCCACCACGTTCTCGGCCAGTTTGCCGCGTCTGGCGTCACCCCACTCGCTGGCCATGCGCCGGGGCCTTAGTTGGACGCCGGAGCAAACAACTGCTCCAACATAGCAGGGCTAAGTGCGGCAATGTCCTCACGCTGTTTAAACAACACCCCCGCCGTGCCCGCTACCACCTCGGGGTCGACGTGCAGCGTATCCAGCGCCACCAGGGCCTTGGCCCAGTCCACGCTCTCGGCAATACCCGGCGCACGGTCAAACGCGTCAACAAAGGGCGCACTGCGCAATTTGGCCACTAGGGTGGACACCTGCTCGGCCAAGGCCGCTGGCGCCTCAGGCACACGGGCGCGCACAATCGCCAACTCGCGCTCGCGCTCGGGGTAATCCAGCCAGTGGTACAAGCAGCGGCGTTTGACGGCGTCGTTGAGGTCTCGGGTGCGGTTGCTGGTGAGCAGCGTAATGGGTTGGTGCTGGGCGCGAATCACCCCCATTTCGGGAATGCTCACTTGGTACTCGGCCAAAAACTCCAGCAAAAACGCTTCAAACGGCTCGTCTGCCCGGTCAACCTCGTCAATCAGCAACACCGCCCCCGGTGCAGGCGCCTGCAGCGCTTGCAACAAGGGACGCGCAATTAAGTAAGCGGCCTGATAAAGCTCGCGCTCCAGCGACGCCACGTCGCCACTGCCTTGCCCTTGGGCCGCGCGCATGTGCAACAACTGCGCGGCGTGGTTCCATTCGTATAACGCTTCGCGCTGCTCCAAACCGTCGTAGCATTGCAGCCGAATCAGCGGCCGCCCAAGGGCCTGCGCCAGGGCCTTGGCCAGCTCGGTTTTGCCTACGCCGGGTTCGCCCTCAAGCAACAACGGGCGTTGCAGCCGCAACGCCAAAAACAAGGCCGTGGCCAAGCGCCGGTCGGCGAAATAGCTTTGTTGTTGCAGCGCCTGCGCCAGCGCGTCAATCGACTCACCGATGGCCGCTTCGGCCACCCCCATTAGGCTGCTGCCTTGGCTACCGCTCGGGCCGTGACCACCTTAATGATGTGCGCGCGGTAGGCCGCGCTGGCGTGTATGTCCTGGTTTAGGTCGCTTGCATCCATGGCCACGGCGTCCACGGCGCCGGGTTCAAACGACGCCGTCAACGCCGCCTCAAGCCCCGCATGCCGAAACACCCCACTTTGCGCCGCACCAGTAACGGCCACACGCACGCCTTGGCCGGTATCAGCAACGAACACGCCAACCAGTGCAAAACGCGAGGCGGCCTGCTTGAACTTGACGTAAGCCGCACGCTTAGGTACCGGAAAACGCACCGCCGTGATCAGCTCGTCTGCCTCCAGCGCGGTGGCGTACATGCCCTGAAAAAAATCGTCCGCCGCGATTTCGCGCTTGTTGGTGATGACGGTGCCACCCAGTGCCAGCACGGCACTGGGGTAGCACGCCGCCGGGTCGTTGTTGGCCAGCGAGCCGCCCAGGGTGCCGCGGGCACGCACTTGTCGGTCGCCAATTTGCCCTGCCAAATCGGCCAACGCCGGAATCGCCGCTTGTACCTCGGCACTGGCGGCCACCGCGGCGTGGGTGGTCATGGCGCCAATAGTGAGGCCTTGCGCATCTTTTTTGATGCCGGTCAAACCGCTGATGCGCCCCAAGTCCACCAAACGGCCGGGTGCAGCCAAGCGCTGCTTCATGGTGGCAATGAGTGTTTGGCCACCAGCCAATACTTGACCGCCTGCGGCGACCTGCTTAGCCGCCTCGTCCACCGAGGCGGCGCGTGAGTATTCAAAGGCGTACATGTTGTGTCACTCCAGATTGGGCATTAGGCTTTGGCTGCTTGCATCGCCTCCCACACGCGGTGAGGCGACGCTGGCATGTCTAGATCCTTCACAC
>JALRBF010000094.1 GCA_023262365.1 Burkholderiaceae bacterium | reverse complement strand
CTGATGGTGCAGCCGGTGGATGCGCTGGCGCAGGCGTTTGCCCAGGCTGGGGCCAACCTCATCAGCTTTCACCCCGACGCCACGGCCCACGCCCACCGCAGCGTGCAAGCCATCAAGGCCGCGGGTTGCCAGGCCGGCGTGGTGTTTAACCCGGCCCAGCCACTTGATGTGCTCGACTGGCTCATCGACGACATCGATTTGGTGCTGATCATGAGCGTCAACCCCGGCTTTGGTGGCCAGGGCTTTATTGATGCGGCGCTGCGCAAAATCGAGCAAGCCCGCGCGCGCATCGACGCCTGTGGCAAGGACATCCGGTTGGAGGTGGATGGCGGCATCAAGCCCGAGAACATCGCTGCGGTGGCCCGCGCCGGGGCCGACACTTTCGTGGCCGGCAGCGCCATCTTTGGCCAGCCCGACTACGCCGGCGTGGTCTCGGCCATGCGCGCCGCGCTGGCCGGCGCATGATGCTTACGCGCGAAGACTTTGACGCACAGGCTGCCCAGGGCTACAACCGCATTGCGTTGATGGCCACGGCCTTTGCCGACCTCGAAACCCCGCTGTCGCTGTACCTCAAACTCGCCCAAACAGAAAACGGCGGGCGCCACAGCTTTTTGCTCGAATCGGTGGTCGGTGGCGAGCGCTTTGGCCGCTACAGCTTTATAGGCCTGCCAGCGCACACCCGCTTGGTCAGCCGCGGCTTCGGCGCCCAGGCCTGCACCGAGGTGTGGCAGCACGACCAGGTGGTGGAGCGCGCCGCGGGCAACCCGCTGGACTTCATCGCCGCCTACCAACAGCGCTTTCGCGTGGCGCCGCAACCCAATATGCCGCGTTTTTGTGGCGGCTTGGCGGGCTATTTTGGCTACGACACCGTGCGCCACATCGAACCCAAGCTCGCCCACTCGTGTCCGCCCGACCCGCTGGACTGCCCCGACATTTTGTTGCTGCACACCGACGAGCTGGCCGTGATCGACAACCTGACGGGCAAATTGCACCTCATGGTCTACGCCAACCCGGATGAGGCCGATGCATATGCCCGCGCCAACGCGCGGCTTAATGAGCTCAAGGCGCGCCTTGACGTGCCGGTGCACGCCCCTGCCCTGGGTGGCCACGTGGCGCACCCGGTACAGCACGAGCGCACACAAGCCGACTTTGAGGCGGCCGTGCGCCAGGCGCAGGGCTTGATTCAAGCCGGCGACTTCATGCAGGTGGTGGTTGGCCAGCGCGTGCACAAGCGCTTTGACGCCTCGCCGCTGGCGTTGTATCGCGCCTTGCGCTCACTCAACCCCAGCCCGTACATGTACTACTACCACCTTGGGGACATGCACGTGGTGGGCGCCTCGCCCGAGATTTTGGTGCGGCAAGAAGCCACCCCCGACGGTCAAAAAGTCATCATCCGGCCCTTGGCGGGCACTGCCGCGCGCGGCGCCACGCCCGAACAAGACCAGGCCGCCGAGGCCGCGTTGCTGGCCGACCCCAAAGAGCGGGCCGAGCACGTCATGCTCATTGACTTGGCGCGCAACGACGTGGGCCGCATCGCGCAAGTGGGCAGCGTCAAGGTAAGCGAGGCGTTTGCCGTGGAGCGCTACAGCCACGTCATGCACATCGTCAGTCATGTTGAAGGCCAGTTGCGCGAGGGCCTAAGCAACATGGACGTGCTGCGCGCGTGTTTTCCGGCCGGCACCCTCTCGGGCGCGCCCAAAGTGCACGCCATGGAGTGGATTGACCGACTCGAGCCCACCAAGCGCGGCGTGTACGCCGGGGCCTGCGGCTACCTTAGCTACGCCGGCGACATGGACGTGGCCATCGCCATTCGCACCGGTGTCATCAAAAACGGCACGCTTTACGTGCAAGCGGCCGCCGGTGTGGTGGCCGACTCGGTGCCTGCGGCCGAATGGCACGAAACGCAACACAAAGCTCGCGCCTTGTTGCGCGCGGCCGAACTGGCCGAACGTGGCATGGAGGGCGCATGAGCACCGATGTCATCGTCATCGACAACTACGACAGCTTCACCTACAACCTGGTGCAGTACCTCGGTGAGTTGGGCGCTTCGGTCGAGGTGTATCGCAACGACGCACTCTCGCTTGAGGCGCTGCTGGCCCTGCGTCCGCGGCGCTTGTTGGTCTCGCCCGGGCCGTGCACGCCCAATGAGGCCGGCGTGTCGATGGCTGCGATTGCGGCGCTGGGCCCACACATTCCGGTGCTGGGGGTGTGTTTGGGGCACCAAAGCTTAGGCGCGGCCTACGGCGCCCGCGTGGTGCGCGCGCAAACCCTGATGCACGGCAAAGTCAGCGTGCTCGAGCATCAAGGCGCCAGCGTGTTTGCTGGCTTGCCCACGCGCTACGAGGTCAACCGCTATCATTCCTTGGCCTTAGAGCGTGCCAGCTTGCCCGACTGCTTGGAAGTGACGGCATGGTGCGACGATGGCGAAATCATGGGCGTGCGACACCGTCAATTCAACGTGCACGGCGTGCAGTTTCACCCCGAATCCATCCTCACCCACCACGGGCACGCGCTGCTGCAAAACTTTTTGCGTGCCTAGAATTGCGCCAATGACCACTGTCCCCCCCAAGTCCATCATGCCTATCACCCCTCAAGACGCTTTGCAGCGTGTCATCGAACACCGTGAAATCTTTCACGACGAAATGTTGCACCTCATGCGCCTCATCATGCGCGGCGACTTGTCGCCCGTCATGACCTCAGCGCTTATCACCGGGCTGCGCGTCAAAAAAGAAACCATAGGCGAAATCACCGCCGCGGCGCAGGTGATGCGCGAGTTTGCCACCCCGGTAAGGGTGGACGACCCCGCGCACCTGGTGGACATCGTGGGCACCGGTGGCGATGGCTCGCATACCTTCAACATCAGCACCTGCGCCATGCTGGTGGCCGCTGCCGGTGGCGCGCGCGTGAGCAAACACGGCAACCGCAGCGTCTCCAGCCGCAGCGGCAGCGCCGACTTGCTCGAACAATTGGGTATTCGCATTCAGTTGCCCCCGGCCATCATTGCGCAAAGCATTGACCAAGTCGGCTTGGGGTTTATGTTTGCCCCGGCGCATCACCCAGCCATGAAAAACGTGGCTCCGGTGCGCAAAGAACTCGGGGTGCGCACCATGTTCAACATTTTGGGGCCGCTGACCAACCCGGCTGGCGCGCCCAATATTTTGATGGGGGTGTTTCACCCCGATTTGGTGGGCATACAGGCACGCGCCCTGCAACGCCTGGGCGCCAGCCGCGCCATGGTGGTTTACGGCACCGACGGCATGGACGAGATCACGCTGGGTGGCGACACCATGGTGGCCGAGTTGCGCGACGGTGAGGTCATGGAATACACCATGCACCCCGAAGATTTTGGCTTGACCATGGCTGGCCAGCGCGCCTTTCGCGTGGATACCCCTGAGGCGTCGCAAGCCATGGTCATGGCGGTGTTGCAAGGCGAGGCTGGCCCAGCCAGCGACATCGTGGCGCTCAATGCCGGGGCCGCGTTGTATGTGGCGGGTCGCGCCGCCAGCGTTAAAGATGGCCTGATACAGGCCCAGCGCCTTATTGCCGAGGGCGCGGCGCTGGCCAAACTCGAGCAGTGGCGGGCGTTTTGCAACGCACAGTCGCCAACCACATGAGCGACATTTTGCAGCGTATCGTGGCGGTCAAGCGCCAAGAGGTGGCGGCGGCCCAAGCGGCCGAGTCGCTGGCGGCGCTGCGTGCCCGGGTCGAGTCCACCGCGCGTGTGCCGCGCGACTTTGTGCAGGCCCTGCAAGGGCGGGTCGCCGCCGGGGGCAGTGCGGTCATTGCCGAGGTCAAAAAGGCCAGCCCCTCCAAAGGGCTGCTGCGCGACCCGTTTGACCCCGAGGCGATTGCTGCAAGCTACCAGCGCGGCGGTGCCGCGTGCCTGTCGGTGCTTACCGACGCGCCGTTTTTTCAAGGCAGCTCAGCCTACCTCGAGCAAGCGCGCGCCGCGTGCAGCCTGCCGGTGCTGCGCAAAGACTTCATGGTTGACGCCTACCAGGTGTATCAAGCCGCGGCCATGCACGCCGATTGCATTTTGCTCATTGCCGCGTGCTTAGACGACGCCACCATGCAAGCCCTGGAATCGCTCGCCCTTGATCTGGGGCTGGCCGTGCTGGTGGAGGTGCATGACGAGGCCGAACTTGAGCGCGCGTGTGCTTTGCGCACGCCGTTGTTGGGGGTGAACAACCGCGACTTGCGCACCTTCGAGGTCAACCTCGAGACCAGCATCCGGTTGCGCCAGCTGTGCCCACCCGAGCGCTTGCTGGTAACCGAGTCAGGCATCAGCGGGCCGGCTGACGTGCAGCGTTTGCGCGACCATGACATTCACGCTTTTTTGGTTGGCGAGGCCTTCATGCGCCAACCCGACCCCGGCGCGGCGCTGCACACGCTGTTCACGCCCTAGGCGCGGGGCCTGTCCTCGCTCCCGCCTACAATCGCGGCAGGGAGTAAGAGTCATGAAGTCACGCCGCCACGCCATCACGGCTGGGTCGTTGCGCCAACAAGCAGCCCACGAGCTGCGGCGCGTGTTACGCATCGCATTGCAGGACCAAGCCTCAGCGGCACTGCGTCGCTTGATTGACGACGCGCCGTGGCGTTGGCGGCGAGGCACGCGCGCGGCGCTGTGGCTGCGCTTGGCGCGTTGCGAATCCGCCCGCGCGCTGCGCATGCAAGACCCCGTGGTGCTCGCCTTAGCCAGCCAAGCATTTGACCAATCGGCGGCCCACTACGCCATGGCCGGGCAGCCGGTGGCCTCTTGGCGCGCGCGCTGCGCCCATACCCTTGCATGGCTTGACTGGTCGTACAACGCGGCCTTGGTCGGCCACTGGCGGCGTCTTGAGCCACCGCCATGTCCGCCCCCGGCTGGATTGGCCGCACACCCCATGGCAGGCCTATTGGGTTTTGCCGTGGCATGCCGCATGCAGCTCTCGCTCGCTGGCACGCAGCCGGCGCAGGCGCGGGTCTTGCATAGGCAAGCGCGCCGCACCCAGGCGGTGGTGCAAGCCACCCCCAGCCTTCGCCATGGCCCCTTGCACCACGTCTGGCAGCGTGCCTACGCCATGTGGCTTGGTTGGCGGGCTAGGCATCGGCCCAGCCCAGACGGTTTTGGCGCGGCGCAGCAGGCGTTGCGCCAGTGGCGTCAACGGCACCACGCCCCGGCCACCGATTGGCAACAGGCGGTCACGCAGACCTTGTTGCTGCATCGTCGGTACCACCGCCACGGGCAGGCGCTGCGCATGGCGCAGGTGGCCTTGGCACAGGCCGCGCAACACCCCGGGCTGGCCCCAGCGGCGGTGTGGGACTTGTTATCCACCGGCATCGACATCGCCCTAGAGGCCGGCGCGGCGGGGTACGCGCAAGTTGTTGCCTGGACCAGCCACTGGATGGAACGTGCCCCACGCGGCTCGCGCACCAGCGCGGTGTTGGCCTTGCAACAAGCCCACAGCGCCGCCCAACTGGCCCTGCTTGGCCAGCCCCAGCACTGGGAGCAAGTTAAATGGGAGGCCGAAGCGGCCTTGCTGGGCGGACTCACCGATAACCGATACCTCGAGGCCCACGCCCATCGCTGGCGTGCCTTGGCGTCATGGGCCCTGGCCAAAGAAGGCCAACGCCCGGTGTCGGTCAAGTCGTTGCGCCGCAGCGCGCATCACGCCATGGCCGTGTTTGCCGAGATGGACGACGCTGGGCGCTGGGCCGAATTGTCGGTGCTGCTGGTGTTGGCCGAGGCGCACGCCCAAGCCCAGCGTTGCGCCAAGCGCGGCGACCCGTTGCCGTCCCTACCTTCGGCGCTGCCGCCGTTGGTTGACACCATGCAACAGCGCCTGCGCGAGCCCTCGGCCTGCTTGCCTCCCACCTTACTGCCCCAAGTTCAACCCGCCAGCCCGTGAGCACCCACTCGGCTTCCAACCCCAACGCCCGCTGGGCTTGTCATCCCAACTGGGAGCCTACGCTTCGCACTTTTTTTGCGGGCGCCACCGGGCAACAACTCAAGCAGCGGCTGGCCCAGCGCAAACAGGCCGGCGCCACCGTGTACCCGCCCCAGCCCCTGCGGGCGCTGTGGTTGACGCCACCCGAGGCGGTGCGGGTGGTGATCGTGGGGCAAGACCCCTACCACCAGCCTGGCCAGGCGCACGGTTTGGCCTTTTCGGTGGCCCCTGGGGTGCCTCGGCCGCCCTCACTGCGCAACATCCTGCAAGAGGTGGCACGAGACTGCGGCACCTGCACCATCACCGACGGGTGCCTGGAGCCCTGGGCGCGCCAAGGCGTGCTGCTGCTTAATACCGTACTTACGGTTGAACCAAGTGCGCCGGCTTGCCATGCCGGCTGGGGTTGGGAAGTACTCACTGACCAAATCATTTACCAGCTTGGCCAAGGGCAGCGCCCCTTGGTGTTTATGCTTTGGGGCGCCCATGCCCAGGCCAAAAAGCAGCTGATTGATACCCAACGCCACCAGGTTTTCACCTGCAACCATCCCTCGCCGCTGGCGGCCAATCGCCCGCCCGTGCCGTTTGTCGGCTGTGGTCATTTCGGCCAAGCCAATCGGTGGCTGCAGTCCCAAGGGTTTGCCCCCATTCTTTGGTAGCGGCCTGGGGAAATCCATGGCATAATGTCGGGTTCGTTGCGGAGGGGTGCCCGAGTGGCTAAAGGGGGCAGACTGTAAATCTGTTGGCTAACGCCTACGTTGGTTCGAATCCAACCTCCTCCACCAGCAGCTGGGACATGCGAAGGTTGGCACAGCCTGCGCTCGTCGCGCACCGCGGCGGGAGTAGTTCAATGGTAGAACCTTAGCCTTCCAAGCTAATGACGCGGGTTCGAT
>JALRBF010000266.1 GCA_023262365.1 Burkholderiaceae bacterium | reverse complement strand
CCAGCAACTGCCAACGCAGCGGCTGAGCCGCGACGGTTTGGGCGGCCATGGCCTGCCCGGGGAGGGCCATCGGCGCAACCAGCGGAACCACCACCGGCTCGCCCGCAGCAGGCGCATGGGCCTGCATCGCCGCGGCCACCCCTTGAGCTTGCGCAAGCAACGGTGCGGCGTCCGTGGGCAGCGCGGTGGTCGCCTCGGGCGGGCCAGAGGCACCAAGCGGCGTATCGGCCAGCACATGGTTCGGGGCATCGGTGGCGGCGGTCGCCCCGGCCAGGGGCTGGGCCGGCGACTCCGGCGGCGCCGAATCGTCTACGGACTCGCCTGCCGGCTCGGCTTGCGGGTCCGATGCGGGGGCTGCCAATGGCTTGGGTTTGGCCTGATTGTTGCTGCCCTGGACCGGCTCGCGCAGCGGCGGCTGGGCAGGGCGGTGGGGCGCCATGGCACTTGAGACGCTGTCAAACAACGCGGCAAAGCCCCCCGAACCCTCACCCCCGGCAGTCGGGGATGACAACGGGCCCGAGGCGGCGGCCGGGGCAGAGGATGGCGAAATAGCAAAAGACACGCAAAGGCTCCAAACAGGCTTGACGCCCGTGTCAAGCAAGAATCGTGACCGGCGAAGTGTTGCCGCCCAGGGTTTGCCCGATGAAATCTTGAGGCGCGATGGCATGGGGTTTGCTTGGCAGGGTCAGACTGCGCGGCGCAGACCACCAAACCATACCAAAGTATTCAAAAAACGCATGGCCACACTCGCTTTGACGGCTCTTCGACGTTCCGTCTCCCAATTTGACTTCGCCGGACTCGGGATCCCGACGCTGGTGCTCGTCATCATGGCCATGCTGGTGTTGCCGCTGCCGGCCATGGTGCTGGACGTGTTGTTCACCTTCAACATCATCGTGGCCCTGCTCATCATCATGATTGCCATTGGCACCCGCCGGCCGCTGGATTTCTCGTCCTTCCCGGCGGTGCTGCTTTTTGCCACCATGCTGCGCCTGGCGCTTAACGTGGCCTCGACCCGCGTGATTTTGGTCAACGGCCACGAGGGCAGCGACGCCGCGGGCAAAGTGATTGCCGCCTTTGGCGAGTTTGTGATTGCCGGCAACTACTTGGTGGGCTTCATCATCTTCACCATTTTGATGATCATCAACTTCATTGTGGTCACCAAAGGCGCGGGGCGCGTTTCCGAAGTGAACGCTCGCTTTACCTTGGACGCCATGCCAGGCAAGCAAATGGCCATTGACGCCGACCTCAACGCCGGCGTCATTGACCAAGAAACCGCCAAAAAGCGACGCGAAGAGCTGTCCCAAGAGTCCGACTTTTTTGGCTCCATGGACGGTGCCTCCAAATTCGTCAGCGGCGACGCCATTGCTGGCCTGCTTATTTTGCTCATCAACATCATCGGTGGCTTAGCCATTGGCATCGCCCAGCACGACTTGTCTTTTGGCGACGCCGGGCGCATTTACGTGTTGCTCACCATTGGCGACGGGCTGGTGGCCCAAATTCCCAGCCTGCTGCTGTCGCTGGCCACCGCCGTTATCGTAACCCGCGTCACCACCTCGCAAAGCATGACCGAGCAGGCCAGCAGCCAGTTGGCCAACCCCACGGCCTTGCTCATCTCCGCCAGCATCCTCACCGTGCTTGGGCTGGTCCCGGGCATGCCGCACGCGGTGTTTCTGACCCTCGCCGGCCTGGCCGCCGGCGTGGCCGTGCTGCTGTTGCGCCACAGCAGCCGCGACGCCCAAACCCAAGCCAACGAAGCCAAGGCCGAAGCCGACCAACCCAAAGAACTCGACTGGGACGACGTAGACCAAGTGGACCTGGTTGGCCTGGAAATTGGCTACGGGCTCATTCCGCTGGTCAACCCCGAAACGGGGGGTCAACTCATGACGCGCGTCAAAGGCGTGCGCAAAAAGCTATCGGCCGAACTGGGCTTTTTGGTGCAGCCGGTGCGCATCCGCGACGCCCTTAATCTGGGCCCCGACACCTACCACATCGTGCTCAACGGCGTGGAAGTGGGCGTCGTCGCCCCTGTCGGCAGCGGTGAACAGGGGCGGCTCGCGCTCGATGAAATGGCCCCGATCATCGGCTGGTACGGCGACTATTTCGGCCAGCCCTATCCCCTGCCCAAGCTCGATAACG
>JALRBF010000265.1 GCA_023262365.1 Burkholderiaceae bacterium | reverse complement strand
GTGATGCCCCGCCACCAGCACCGTAGCTGCCAACGCGGCGCCGCTTTGCAGCAACATCTGTTCTTGAGCGCTGGGTAAGTCGCCGGGCAGCAGCGCGGCTTGTTGGCCATTGCTGATGCGCAGCACGCAGCTTTGTGCGTTGCTTTGGTGTTGCGTTTGGCCCGGGGCCGGGTGAAACACAACAAAGTCCACCCCGTCCCACCGCCAACGTTGGCCACTGCAGGTGCGGGCCGCGGCGTCACCCTGTGGCCAGCCGCCAAGGCGGCGAGCCCTGGGGTACGCGCGGCGTAAGTCCGTTGCGCCGCCGGCGTGATCGGCGTCGTCGTGCGAGAGCATGATGACATCGGGCTGCAACCCCGCGCGCTGCAAGGCGGGCAAGACGGCTCGCTGCGCGGGGTCGCGCCGGCCCGTGTCAAACAGCAGCACGTGGGTGGCGGTTTGCACCAGCAGCGCCGAGCCCTACCCCACGTCAAGGGCGGTAAGCCAAAACTCACCTGGGGGCGGGCGTGCGGCTTGCCAACACAATGCCGACAACATGGCCCCCACGTACAACGCCCGCCAACGCCACGGCCAGCGGCGCAGCAGCGCCACCCCAGCGGCAGCGGCCAGCGCCACCACCGCCAAAGGTGGCATGGCCGGCGTCCACGCCGCCATTGGCCATTGCGCCATCAGCGACAGCACGCCAAGCAACCAATTGGCCAAGGGCCGAGCCACTTGCCACAGCACAGGCAGCGCCACCCCGCCCATGGCCAGCGGCAGGATGACCAGCGTCACCAACGGCACCGCCAGCAAGTTGGCCACCACGCCAACCCATGCAATTTGGCCAAACCACCACACCGTGAGCGGCGCCATGGTTAGCGTAAGCACGCTTTGCTCGCGCAGCGCGTGCCAGCCTTCGCGCCAACCCGCAACGGGCGCAAACGCATCGCGCGCAAACAAAATGGCGACCGCGCCAAAACTTAACCAAAAGCCTGGCTGCAACAACGCCCAAGGGTCCAGCACCAGCACCAACCAAGCCGCGCCCAACAGCGTCACGTGCCACGGCCACTGCACCCCTAGGCTGCGCAACACCGTGACCGCGGCCAGCATTAAGGTGGTGCGCTGCGCCGGCACCGCCCAACCCGAGAACACCGCGTAGGCCGCGGCCAACACCAAACCACCCCAGCGCGCCACCGTCCGTGCCGGCCAGCGCAGAGCCAGCGTTGAAACCCGACCAGCCTGGCGCCACGCCACCAACCATAGGGTTTGCGCCAACCACGCGAACATGGTGATGTGCAGCCCTGAAATGCTGACCAAATGCGCCACCCCGGTGAGGCGAAACACCTGCCAGTCTTGCGGCGCAATGGCGCTTTGCATGCCCACAGCCAGCGCCGCGAGTAGGCCGCGCGCCCGCGGGTTTGGTACCGCGGCTTGCAGGCGATGCCACACCCAGGCGCGCGCCCGGGTGAGCCATTGGCCATGGGCCTGGCGTAAGCGAACCGGTGGCGGAGCCGATTGGGCGGTGCGAACGCTTAGCCGGGCCTTGATGCCAGTACGCCAGGCGCTGAGTTCGGCGTCTTGCCCACCGGGGTTGGCCAAGCCGTGCACGGCACGCCAGCGTACGGGCCAGCGCCACACCTCGCCCGGGGCGGGCCGCTGCTTTGCACCAAACCAAGACAAACGCGCCAAGCCGTGCCACGGCACCGGCGCTTGCTGGCCAATTTGCACCTGGCGCACGGCCACCGTCAACGTCATGCCGTAGGGGTTAAGTCGCGGGCTGTCCCACACCTCGGCCTCAACCGTGGCGTAGCGCCCTTGCCAATCGGATGGCGGCGACTGGCGCGCGCGCAGCAAGGCATGCCACCCGGTGCTGGCGTGAGCCGCCGTGGCCACCACCACGGCCCACACCAACCGGCGCAGGCGCGGGCCAACCCAGCGCCGCGCAACCCATGCCGCTGCCGCGGCCAGCAGCAGCCAACCCACCCCGTACGCCGCCGGGGCCAGCGTGGCTTGCTGCAATTGCCACGCCACGCCCAAGGCCCACGCCACCGGCCAAAGCCAATACGCCATGCTACCCTCTCCCTGCGCCGCCGCGTGCCCCCGGGCCGCGGCTTTTCTTGTGTCATTTCGGGAGTCATTATGGATATTTACAAACAGCTGGAATCACTTGGCATCACCCTGCCGCCCATGGCGGTGCCAGCGGCCGCGTACGTGCCCTATGTGCAGGCTGGGCAGCTGGTGTTTTTAAGCGGCCACGTGGCGCGACAAGACGGCAAGCCCTGGGTCGGCCAGTTGGGTTCAACCCTAACCACCGAGCAAGCCAAGCCCGCTGCACGCGCCGTGGCCATTGATTTGCTGGGCACGCTGCACGCGGCCACGGGCGACTTGAACCGGGTGCAACGTGTGGTCAAGCTGCTTGGCCTGGTCAACTCCACCGGCGATTTCACCGAGCACCACCTGGTGATCAACGGCGCCTCTGAGCTGATTGGCGAGGTATTTGGCCAAGCCGGTGCCCACGCCCGCAGCGCTTTTGGTGCGCCCCAATTGCCCATGGGCGTGTGCGTAGAAATTGAAATGATTGCCCAGCTCAAGCCCTAAGCACGCAGGCGCGCGCGGTGGCCGCCACCGGCGACAGCGCGCGCGCCGTCTTGGGCATACACTGGGGCCCGAGACATACAAAAAAACCGAGGTTCCCTGTTCCATGCAAGACGTGCTACAAAAATTCGGCAGCGGCCGTGACGTGAAGCGGCTAGAAGATGACCAACTGTTGCGTGGCCTAGGCCGCTACACCGACGACTTTGCCCCCGCCGGCATGGGGCGGCTGGCGTTTTTGCGCTCGCCCTACCCACACGCACAAATCACGCGCATCAACGTTGACGCCGCGCGCGCCTGCCCCGGTGTGCGCTTGGTGCTTACCCAAGCCGACCTGGCCGCCGCCGGCGTCCAATCCATGCCCAGGCCGATCAACTTTAAGCGGCCCGACGGCAGCGCCGCGGCCTCACCCGACAGGCATTTGCTGGCCGCTGAGCGGGTGCGCTACGTGGGTGAGCCGGTGGCCCTGGTGGTGGCCGAGACCGAAGCCCAGGCACGCGACGCCTGCGAAGCGATTGACGTGCAGTACGAGCCCCTGCCGCATGCGGTGACGCTGGACGATGCGCTGGCGCCGGACGCCCCGCGCCTTGCCGACGAACCCGACAACCTAGTGGCGCAAACCCGCTATGGCGACGCTGAGGCAACGGAGCAGGCGTTTGCAACCGCCACGCACGTGGTGCGCATGAACAACGTCAACCAGCGCTTGGCGGCACTCACCATCGAACCACGAACTGTGTTGGCCTACGTGGACGCAGGCCGACTGACGATTCGCATGTCCTCACAAATGCCCTCGGCGGTGCGCAACGTCACCGCCGCCCTCACCGGCCTGGACCCTGAACGCATCCGCGTGGTGGTGGGCGACGTGGGCGGCGGCTTTGGCATGAAGACGGGGCCCTACCCCGAGGACATTTTGGTGGCCTGGGCGGCACACACCTTGCAAGCCCCAGTTAAGTGGGTGGCCGAGCGCAGCGAAGAATTTTTAAACAGTGTGCACGGGCGCGACATTCGCAGCGCGCTCGAGCTGGCTCTGGATGAGCAAGGGCGCATCATGGCCATGCGCATGCGCAGCCAAGGCAACGTGGGCGCGTACCCACTACAAACCGGCACCGCCATTCAACTCATGATTGGGCCGTGGGTACAAACCAGCGTGTACCACGTGCCGGTTATTGACTTTCAATTTCAGTCGGTACTCACCAACACCGCACCCACTGGGGCCTACCGCGGCGCCGGCCGACCCGAGGCCATTTACAACATGGAGCGCCTCATGGACGAGGCGGCGCGCCAAACCGGTATCGACCGCGTGACGCTGCGCCGGCGCAACATGGTGCGCCCCGACCAAATGCCCTACCAAAACCCCATGGGCCAAACCTACGACACCGGCAACTTTGAGCGCATCATGGACGCTGGGCTCAAGCAAGCCGACTGGGACGGCTTTGAGGCGCGCGCGGCCGCGTCGCGACAACGCGGTCGCTGGCGTGGGCTGGGGCTGGCCACGTTTTTGGAATGGACTGGTGGCAACGCACTCGAAGAAAACGTCAGCGTCAACATCTTGCCCGATGGCGTGATTGAGGTGTACACCGCCGTTAACCCCATGGGGCAAGGCATTGGCACCACGTTGGCGCAGCTGGTGGTGGACGTGTTTGGTGTGCCGATTTCGCAAGTTAAGGTGTGCATGGGCGACACCGACAAAGCCAACGGCTTTGGCAGCGCCGGCTCACGCTCGCTGTTTACCGGGGGCTCGGCGGTGAGTGCGGGCTCAACGCGAGCGCTTGAGCGCGCCCAAGAGTTGGCCGCGCAAGCACTTGAGGCCTCGGCGGCCGACTTGGTGTACGAGCAAGGCACTTTTACTGTGCGTGGCACCGACTTGGCGATTGGGCTGGGCGAACTTGCAGCCAAGCAGGCCGATAGGAAAATTGCGGTGCAGTCGAGCACCTCGGCCAGCGGCCCCACTTGGCCCAACGGCTGCCACGTGTGCGAGATTGAACTTGACCCGGCCACCGGCGAAATTGAGGTGCTTAAGTACACCTCGGTCAACGACGTGGGACGCGTAATCAACCCCACCATTGTGCGCGGCCAGCTTGACGGCGGCGCGGTGCAGGGCATGGGGCAGGCCTTGTGTGAAGCGGTGGTGTACGACCGCGACTCGGGCCAGCTGCTCACCGGCAGCTTAATGGACTACACCGCGCCTCGGGCTGACATCATGCGGGTGAACTTTGACACGCACATGGACCAAAACGTGCCGTGTAAAAACAACTTGCTGGGCGTTAAAGGGGTGGGCGAGTTGGGCACCATTGGCGCCACACCAGCCACCGTAAGCGCCGTGGCCGATGCCTTGCAGCGCGCCGGGCGCGGCGACTTGGCGCCGGCCCTAACCATGCCACTGACCCCAGCGCGCATGTGGCAATGGCTGCAACCTCAAGCCTAAGACCATGAGCCCAGGGGCCGCGCCGTCTCGCATCAGCGGCGTGGCGTTTGCCAGCTTGCTGCTGGTTGCGCTGCTGTACGCGGCCAACCACGTAGCAGCGCGGTTGGCGTTTGACCACGGCAGCGATGTGTTAACCGCCATTACCGTGCGCAGCGGCTGCACGGCGGCGGTGGTGTGGTTTATTGTGCGTTGGCGCCACCTTAGGCTTGAGCTGCTGCCCGGGCAAGCCGGCTGGCTGCTGGCCTTGGGGCTGTTGGTGTCGGTGCAAAGCTTTGGGCTGTATTCGGCGGTGGCGCGGCTGCCGGTGGCGTTGGCCTTGCTGGCCTTTAACACCTACCCGCTGTGGACGGCCCTGTGGGCGCGGCTGTGGCTTGGGCAACGCACCGAGCCCGCGGTGCTTAAAACCATGCCGTTCATTTTGATTGGGCTGATGCTCTCGCTTGATGTCTTTGGCCAAAGCAGCGGCCTAAGCCCAGCGCAACAATGGCAAAGCATAGGTGCGGGCGTGTTGTTTGCCCTTCTGGGCTCGGCCAGCTTTGGCCTGGCGCTGGTGGTCACCCAATACCGCGTGGTGCAGATTGACGGACAAATTCGCACCGCCACCACCATGGGGCTGGTCAGCGTGATTGTGGGCAGCGTGATGATGAGCCAAGGCGGGCCGCAATGGCCGCATGACGCCGCAGGTTGGGCTGGTTTGGTTGGCCTAACCGTGATGTACGGCACGGCCTTTACGCTGATGTTTGTGGTGCTGCCCAAGTTGGGGGTGGTGGGCAACTCAGCCATCATGAACGTGGAGCCCATTTTCTCGCTGCTCTTGGCGTGGCTGCTGCTGGGCCAAAGCATCGGCGGCATGCAACTCATGGGGGCGCTCTTGGTGGTGGGCAGCGTGATGTATTTGGGCCTGCGCAAGCGCTAAGTCGGGGCCACACCACGGCACTTGGCAGCACGGCGGCGGCTCCTGCACAATGTGGGCATGAACCAAGCCGCCACTCCCTCTGAAGCCCAAGCGCTGGCGCAATCGGCCACAGGCCGTGCCGACCGCTCGGTGTACCAACCCGACCAGCCTGGGCTGGTGTTTCCCGAGCGCCCCGTCTTTGACGACCCACAGCAAGAACGCGCGTACCGGCAAAGCCATTTGGTGGCAGCCTGCCGCGCGTTTGCCCAGCACGGACTGGATTACGGCTTTGCCGGGCACCTGACGGTGCGCGACCCCGAGCAGCCCGAGCTGTACTGGACCAACCCCATGGCGGTGCACTTTGGGCGGGTGCGCTTGTCTAACCTGATTTTGGTGGACCACCACGGCACCGTGGTGCAGGGCCGCCACGCCGTCAACCGCGCCGGCTTTGTGCTGCACGCCGCGGTGCATCACATGCATCCAGACATCGTGGCCATGTGCCACGCCCACACCGTGTACGGTACTGCGTATGCCGCGCTGGGTCGGCCGCTGCCGCCCGTGACACAAGACGCGGCGGTATTTTTTGAGGACCACGTGGTGATTGGCGCCGAAAGCGGCAAGGTGGCGGTAAGCACCGAGGCTGGCCATTCGGTGGCCGAGGCGTTTGCCGGTGTCAAGGCCGCGATTCACCAAAACCACGGTTTATTTACGGCCAGCCGCCACAGCATTGACGCCGCGGCGTTTTGGTTTATTGGGCTAGAGCGCGTGTGCCAGCAACAACTGCTGATTGACGCCAGCGGCCACCAGCCGGTGCTGGTGCCGCCGGACAAAGCGCGCTACAGCCGCGAACACGTGGGCAGCGAATACATTGGGTGGCTGCACTTTCAAACGCTCTACGAGCAATTGGCCGCCACCCAGCCCGACATGTTCGACTAAGCCTCGCCCCAGACCTCTTGCGCAGTTTCAATCACCAAGCGCAGTTTGCGGCGCTGATCTTCAACGGCAATGTTGTTGCCGTGCACGGTTGAGCTAAACCCACACTGCGGTGAAAGCGCCAGCTGCTCGATGGGGGCGTGACGCGCGGCCTCGTCGATGCGGCGCTTAAGGTCGTCTTTGGACTCCATTTCACCAAACTTGGTGGTCACCAGCCCCAGCACCACCACCTTGCCTTTTTTGAGAAAGCGCAACGGCCGAAAATCGCCTGAGCGGTCGTCGTCGTATTCAAGAAAATACGCGTCGATGTTCATCTCTGAGAGCAAGGCCTCGGCCACGGGTTCGTAGTCGCCGCTGGCGGCAAAGGTGCTGCGAAAGTTCCCCCGGCACAAGTGCATGCCCAACATCATGCCCTCGGGTTTGCGCGCCACCACCTTGTTAATAAAGTCGGCGTAGCGGCGCGGCAGCTCGTTGGGGTCGTCGCCGCGCTGGCGCGCGGCGTCGCGCATTTTGGGGTCACATAAATACGCTAAGTTGGTGTCGTCCATTTGCACGTAGCGGCAGCCCGCATCAAACAGCGACTGCAATTCTTGCCCATAGGCGTTGGCCACGTCGTCGTAAAAGGTGGGCTCGAGTTCGGGGTAGGCCTCACGGCTGATGCCGGCGCGCCCACCGCGAAAATGCAGCATGGTGGGCGACGGAATGCACACCTTTGCCATGGCCTTACCGCCCTGAATTTGGCTTTGCAAGTAGGCAAAGTCCTCGCGCTGGATGGCACGCGAGTGGGTGACCTTATCGACCACTCTAATGGTGGGCGGGGTAGAATATTTAACTCCATTAATCATTATA
>JALRBF010000041.1 GCA_023262365.1 Burkholderiaceae bacterium | reverse complement strand
GCGATGTTCAGGCGCATGCCGCGCGCAGCCGCGCGGTCGAATTCGAGCGCGCCATTGGTCTCGGCAAAGTGGTAGTGCGAGCCAACTTGTATGGGGCGCTGGGCCGAGTTGGTTACCTCCACGCTCACCCGGTCGCGCCCGGGGTTGAGCGCCAGGGTGCCGGGTTGCACCCACACTTCACCGGGTATCACGGCGCGTTGCCTTAATTTGTGCGCGCATGCGGCGCGTGGCCAGATAAACCAACCCGGCCAACAGGGCCCAGCCGGGCAGATGCTCGGGCGCGCTGAGCACATGCCATAACGTGGACAGGGTGCCGGCCTCAGCGTTGTGCGCCAGGGCTGGGCTGCATAACCCGGAAAGGGCCACGATGGCCAACATGTGTTGATGGGGGTGCAGGCGTGTCGTCATGCCAGCTCCTTAGCTAATGGGTTGGTGCACCGTGACGAGTTTGGTGCCGTCGGGAAAAGAGGCTTCGACCTGAATGTCTGGGATCATCTCCGCCACGCCTGGCATCACGTCGTCGCGCGTGAGCACCGTGCGCCCATCGGCCATCAAATGCGCCACCGTTTGCCCGTCGCGGGCGCCTTCGAGCACGTGGGCGGTAATCAGCGCGATGGCTTCTGGCACATTAAGCTTAAGGCCGCGCGCGCGCCGCCGCTCGGCCAGCAAGGCGGCGGTGAACACCAGCAGCTTGTCTTTCTCTCTTGGCGTCAAGTCCATGGCAAGGGCCTTGCAAAAGTCTTGCCACCCCAGCCCGTGGGCCACCACCGCTCAAGACGCCCGTTTTTGGTGCGCGTTGTGCCTTGCATTGGTGCCCGGGCACCAAAGCCGAGCGTTGGCTACATGGCCCAGGTGCGCGGTGCCAACGCCGGCAGCTGCCAGGCGTGGCCACGCCATTGGCCCCACACCTCGCGCAGCAGAGGCGCCAGGTGCTGGCCCTGATGCGCCAGCGCGCGCAGCAGCAACACCTGCGGGTGCACGGCGCTAACCCCCGCAGTAACGTGGGGGTGCGCGCCAAGGCAGGCACGCGCAAGTTCGAGCAGCGCGTCGCGCTGCGCCTCGGGCCAGGCCGAGCCACGCGCCAGCAGCAGCGTGCCCCAGTGCCGCCGGCCGGCCAGGCCGGCGGGGCCGTCCAGTAGGGCCAGGTCGGTGGCGTCTACTGTGCCTTCGTCCAGCCACACCGAGTCGATTTGTTGGCGCTGTTGCCACCACCCCTGGGCAAACGCCTCGTTGGCACCTGGCAGCCCCAGGTGGGTGGTTTCCATGGCCAGTACCTCGGCGCTGGGCGCCAGGGTGGCGTGCCACGTGTTCATGCCCAAACACCCGGGGTACACAATCGTCTCAAGTGGCAGCCATTCAAGCCGGGCGTGCTCGCACACCTTGCAGTGCACCTGCTGCTGCGCCAGCGCCCCGCTGTTGTTGCCATAAAACCGCGTGGCCCCGGGTGTGCTTAACACCGCGTGGGCGTGCGGCGCCACGCTTACATCCAGCGCCAGCGAGTCACCCTGCACCAAGCCGCCCGGAGGGTGCACCCACACCGTCTGGCAAATGTCTTGCCCTTCGGGGTACAGCGGCTTAAATACACGCATCGGCCCTTGGTGCGTAAAACGCAGCGTGGTGCCGTGCGCACCGTGCGCGTAATGCAACCCCAGCGTGGCGTGCCAGCCCATGGCCTGTGGCTGGGGCGCTAGCACACGCCGCAGGTTACGCCGCTGCCGCGCAGGTAACGGCGGTAGGCCAGGCTGAGCTTGTCTGAGGGTGCCATGGCCTCGCCTCCACCAATGGGCAACTGCGCCGGGCGCTGCGACTCCAAAATGGGCTGGTCTTGCGAAAAAATCGTAACCTGAAAATCATGCAGCGCTTCATCGGTGCTGTCGGTGTCGTCGGTGTAGTGGGCGAACCAAAGGCGACATGTGGTGTCGGTGGTGGGGCAAGCCCAAATCACATAGGCATCTTTGGGGCCAGCGGTCTGCCCTTGTTTCTCAAGCAGCGCGCTGTAGGGGCTGAGCACTTCGTAGCGGTAGTCCACCCATTCACCGTTTTGGCTGCTGGCGCTGCCGCGTGGCTGCCACGCTTGGTAGCGCTCAATGCAAGGCCGGCCGTCATCGGTTAACGTGACCTCGTAGGGTGGCACCTCGGGGTGCGCGGCGTCACCTAGCCAGCCTTCGTGCACGTAGGCAAAGTGCGCGGTGTCGAGAAAGTTCTCCACCGCGCGCGGCGCGCTGGTGGCCACGTCAAACGGGCCGTAAATCAATCGCCGCGCAGGCAGGTGATCGAGCCGTGGGATGTCAAACGTTGGTGCCGTGGCGCCATGCTTAAGCCCTAAGTTGGCCCAAACCAACCCATGCGCGGTTCGGGTGCTAAGACACGCCACAGCAAAATTGGCCGGTGGAGCCAGTTGTGGGCTAGATGGCACCGAGACACATTGGCCACTGGCTCCAAACTGCCAGCCGTGATAGCCGCAGCGCAGCAAGGTGTTGCCGTCGCTGTCTTGTTTTACGGTGCCAAGCGACAGGCGAGCGCCTCGGTGCGGGCATTGGTTTGGCATAAGAACAGGCACGGCGCGGCCCTGAGCCTGGGTGTCAAGCCACATTACCAGCTCCCGCCCAAGTAGATGCAGCGCCTCAGGGCGCTGCACTTGGGGGGAATCGGTTGGTGCCAGGGACACCGGCCACCAACCGGATTGCTCTGGCCCTACGGGCCGATCAACGACAGCCAAAGCTCACTTGCTGCCCGGCACACTGCCCTCTACGCCTTTGACGTAGAAGTTGATGCCATCGCGCCAGGCTTGGTCAGCCTTTTTGCCTGCCGCCAACACCTCTTTGCCCTTGTTGTCCATGATGGGGCCAGTAAAGGGCTGGAACGAGCCGTCCTTGATGCCAGCCTTGACCTTATTCACCCGCGCGACGATGTCGGCTGGTACCTCAGGCGAGATTTTGATTAAGTCGTTCAAGCCCTCTTTAACGCCCCACACCGTGCGCTTGGTTTTCCACGTGCCGGCTTTGAGCTCTTCGATGGCTTGAATGTAGTAGGGGCCCCAGTTGGCAATCGCCGAGCCCAGGTGCGCCTGTGCCTGCAGATCCACCGCCTGGCGCCCCTTGTCATCCATCTCGCGCGGGATGCGGGCATCAAGGCCGCGGAAGGCACCGACGATGTCGCGATAGAACTCGCTCAACCGTTGGCTGGCGGTGCGG
>JALRBF010000036.1 GCA_023262365.1 Burkholderiaceae bacterium | reverse complement strand
TATTTATCGGTGACGGGCACACCGGATGAGCCAGTGAAGTCGGGCAACTCGATTGCCGACATTGCCGCGGGCATGTACGCCTACAGCAACGTGCTGGCCGCGCTGCTGCTGCGCGAGCGCACCGGTGTGGGCGAGCACATCGACGTCTCCATGCTCGAGGCCCTGGGCGAATGGATGGGGTACCCCATGTATTACGCCTACGAAGGCGCACCGCCTCCGCAGCGCGCCGGCGCCTCACACGCCACCATTTACCCTTATGGGCCATTTGCTGTGGGCGACGGCGGCACGGTGATGCTGGGCCTACAAAACGAGCGTGAGTGGCAGAGCTTTTGCACCACCGTGCTGCAACAACCCGAACTGGCGCAAGACCCGCGCTTTGCCAGCAACGCCCAACGCAGCGCCAACCGCGACGCGCTGCGCGCGCTGATTGTGGCGGCCTTTGCGCCGTACACCACGGCGCAGGTGCAACAGCGCTTGGACCAGGCCAGCATCGCCAACGCGCGGGTTAACGACATGCAGGGCTTGTGGCAACACCCACAACTGCAAGCACGCGAGCACTGGCGCGAGGTGGATTCGCCGGTTGGGCCACGACGCGCGCCGCCGCCACCCGGGCGCCACAGCGGCTTTGCTTACCGCATGGACGGCATTCCTGCTTTGGGCGCGGACACCGACCGAATTTTGCGCGAGCTGGGTTTGTCTGCCGAGCGTATTGCGGCCTTGCGGGCGGCGAAGGCTGTATAACGTAACACGGTGCCCCAGCGCAGGTGTGGCTCGGCTTAGGTCTCGGTTATGCGCTTGCTTTGCCAGTACACATCATCACCACCGTCGGCGCGGTTGAGCACCCGGGCCAGCACAAACATCAAATCTGACAACCGATTGAGGTACTGGCGTGGCGCGGGGCGCAGCGCCTCGGCCGAGTCCAACGCCACCACCGAGCGCTCGGCGCGTCGTGCCACGGTGCGCACCACGTGGGCCTGCGCCGCCGCGGCCGAGCCACCAGGCAGTATGAATTCTTTTAGCCGAGGCAACGCCGCGTTGTGCGTGGCCAAGGCCTCGTCCAGGGCCAACACGGCTTCATCCTTAAGCAGCGCAAAGCCCGGTATGGACAACTCGCCGCCCAGGTTAAACAACTCGTGCTGAACCTGGTGCAGCGTTTGCGCCACCTCGGCGGGCAAACGGTGCACCAACAACACGCCGAGCTGGGCGTTGAGCTCGTCCACGTCGCCCATGGCGTGCACGCGCAGGCTGTTTTTGGACACGCGCTGGTTGTCCCCCAAGCCGGTGGTGCCGTCGTCTCCGGTGCGGGTGGCGATTTCGGTCAGTCGGTTGCCCATGCCTGCATTATGCGTGGGCTGGGCAAAGCGCGTCGGCGTGCCGCATAATTGTTCACTCCATGTTTACCGGAAACCCTTTGCCATGAACGCCCCACTGACCCCCGCCGAGCTGCCCGTGGTGGCCCAGCGCCCGGTGCCGCCAGCTTTTCTTGACGCGCTGCAGGCGCGCTTTGGCGCGCAGTGTTCCACAGCCATGGCCGTGCGCGAGCAGCACGGGCGTGACGAGTCGGTGTTTGTGCACGTGCCGCCGCCGGCGGCCGTGGTGTTTGCCCACAACACCCAAGACGTGGCCGACGCCGTGGCCTTGTGTCAAACGCACCAGGTGCCGGTGATTCCATTTGGCGTGGGCAGTTCACTTGAGGGGCACTTGCTCGCCACCCAAGGCGGCATCAGCCTCGACGTGAGCCGCATGGATAAGGTGTTGTCGATTGAGCCCGAAAACCTGATTGCCCGGGTGCAGCCCGGCGTCACGCGCAAGGCGCTAAACGAAGCCTTGCGCGGCGAGGGCTTGTTTTTTCCTATCGACCCCGGCGCCGACGCCAGCTTGGGCGGCATGGCCGCCACCCGCGCCAGTGGCACCAACGCCGTGCGCTACGGCACCATGCGCGATAACGTGCTGGCCCTGGAGGTGGTGACGGCTGCGGGCAAGGTCATGCGCACCGGCACGGCCGCACGCAAGTCCAGCGCCGGCTACGACCTCACCCGTCTGATGGTGGGCAGCGAGGGCACGCTGGGCGTGATCACCGAGGTGACGGTTAAGTTGTACCCCTTGCCCGAGGCCGTCATGGCCGCGGTGTGCTCGTTTCCATCGGTTGAGGCCGCGGTGCGCACCACCATTCAAATCATTCAGCTGGGGGTGCCCATTGCACGCTGCGAACTGCTCGATGGCAACACGGTGCGCATGGTCAACCGCTACGCCAAGCTGCAACTGCCTGAGAGCGCGATGCTGTTAATGGAGTTTCACGGCTCGCCCAGTGGCGTGGCCGAGCAGATTGAAACCGTCAAAGCCCTTGCCACCGAATGGGGCGGGGCTGACTTTTCATGGGCTGACACCCCCGAGGAGCGCAGCCGCTTGTGGACGGCTCGGCACAACGCCTACTTTGCTGGCTTGCAAGCGCGCCCGGGGTGTCGCGCCATCTCCACCGACACCTGCGTGCCGATTAGCCAGTTGGCCGAGTGCGTCACGCACACCGTGGCCGAGGCCGATGCCGCGGGGGTGCAGTACTTTTTGGTCGGCCATGTGGGCGATGGCAATTTTCACATGGGCTATTTGATGGACCCCAACGACGCGGCCGAACGCGAATTGATTGAAAAGCTCAACGCCTCGGTGGTGGAGCGCGCGCTCTCGCTGGGTGGCACGTGCACGGGTGAGCACGGCATTGGCTTGCACAAGCGTGGCTTTTTGCATCGCGAAGCCGGAGACGACGCCATTGAGGCCATGCGCGCCATCAAGCAGGCGCTGGACCCGCAAGGCATTCTTAACCCGGGCAAGATTTTTTAATCAGTCGCCACTGGTTTTGCCCGCGCGCATGCGGTCAATGATGCCGTTGAGCTCGTCGAGCGAGCCAAATTTAAACCGCATCTCGCCGGGTTGTAACTGACGTCCAGCACGCTTGGACACAGGCCCCAGGCGCACCTCAACCGAAGCCCCCAGCCAGTCTGAGAGCTCGTCCTCTACGCGGCGAACATCGCGGCTTTTTTCTTTGGCCACACGGTTGGGGGTGAGGCTGAACTCGGCGCTGAGTTTTTTTACCCACGCCTCGGCCTCGCGCACCGACATGCGCTTGACGGCCATGTGATGCGCCGCGGTGATTTGCGTGGCCTTATCCAGCGCCAGCAAAGCGCGGGCGTGCCCCATGCTGATGTCACCGGCAACCAACAAGGCCTGCGCCGGTTCGGCCAGCTGCAACAACCGCAACAAGTTGGTAGCGGCGCTGCGCGAGCGCCCCACGGCTTGGGCCGCTTGGTCGTGAGTGAGTCCAAACTCTTGTATCAGTCGCTGCAAACCGTTGGCTTCTTCCAGCGCGTTTAAGTCTTCGCGCTGCATGTTTTCAATCAAGGCCATGGCCGCCGCGCCTTGGTTGTCCACCTCACGCACCCACACCGGCACCTCGGTTAGCCCAGCCAAGGCAGCGGCGCGAAACCGCCGCTCGCCGGCAATGATCTCGTGGGTTACGTCGCCTTGTGCCGGACGCAGCGGGCGCACCAGCAAGGGCTGCATGATGCCTTGCTGGCGAATGCTCTCGGCCAGTTCGTACAACGCGCCTTCGTCCATGGCGCCGCGCGGCTGATACACGCCGGCCTGCAAACGCGTCAGCGCCAACGCTTGCACCGCGCCTTGGGGTGGTTCAGATTCAGCCTGTGGGCCCAGCAGCGCTTCAAGACCACGGCCTAACCCTTTGCTTTTTTTGCTTACCAAAGTATGCCTTATGCGGTGGTGGCCGCCATGCGGTCGGCCAATTCAGAAGAAAACGCCACAAACGCCTTGGCGCCTTTGGACGAGGGGTCAAAGACCACGCCAGGCTGCCCGTAGCTTGGCGCCTCGGCCAGGCGCACGTTACGCGGGATGATGGTGTCAAACACTTTGCCCCCAAAGTGGGCTTTAAGTTGGTCGCTGACTTGTTGCTGCAAGCTGATGCGGGGGTCAAACATCACGCGCAACAAGCCAATCAGCTCCAGCCTGGGGTTGAGGTTTCGGTGTACCTGTTTAACGGTGTTCACCAAATCCGACAAGCCCTCCAAGGCAAAGTACTCGCACTGCATGGGGACCACCACACCATGCGCGCAACACAAACCATTAAGGGTGAGCATGCTCAGCGAGGGCGGGCAGTCAATGAGCACAAAATCGTATTCGTCTTCGACCGGCGCCAAAGCCTCGCGCAAGCGGGTTTCGCGGCGATCCAAGTCCACCAGCTCCACCTCAGCACCCGCCAGTTCACGGTTGGCGGGCAACACGTCAAAGTTGGCCGCGGGGCTGCGTGTGCGTACGTGCTCCAAACCCGCGGTTTCCAACAACACGTGGTACACCGATTGGTCCAGGCTGCGTTTGTCGATGCCCGCGCCCATGGTGGCGTTGCCCTGCGGGTCAAGGTCCACCATCAAAACACGCTTGCCAATATGCGCCAAGCCGGCAGCCACGTTCACGGTGGTGGTGGTTTTGCCCACCCCGCCCTTTTGATTTGCGATTGCCAGTACTCGCGCCACGCCGCCTACTCCATTACCTTGAAATTCAATTCAATCAGATGTCGTTCCGCCGTGTCTCCGGGTACAAACACCTGTTCTGCCCGCACCAATGCAGCATCGGCAGGCAATTCTGCCAGCTCTGCCTCGGG
>JALRBF010000251.1 GCA_023262365.1 Burkholderiaceae bacterium | reverse complement strand
TACTGGATTTGGCGTTCCTCACTCCCGGCGATTTTTTCAAATGTGCTCTCTCTTTTCTTTCGTCCAGATTGGCCCTTAACAGTAAACTGCCAAACCCACCCCACATATGAGCGAAGAAGCCGAGTCCAAAGAGGCGAGGCGCGAGCGCAAGAAGGCTAAGAGGGAAAAGGAGGCCAAGGAGGGAAAGGCTCCAAAGACCCCCAAGGTGGCCAAAGAAAAAAGCAAAGACAAGTCGTCGGCGCCGACGCCCGTGCGGGGAACCAGCCTGGACGACGAAAGCATCGTGTCGTCGTCCAAGGCGGCCAGCAAGAGCAGTAGCAAGAGTGGCGGGAAGGCCGCGAAGGCCGCCAAGGGCGGCGGGCTGGGTGGCCATTTCGGCCACGATGCCCACCCCCAGGCCCAGTTCGACGTAAGTTTTAAGCACGTCCGAGTCGATTGCCTCAAGCACCACGTTGGGCTTGATGCGGCGGGTGGCAAACGCCATGTCGATGCGGTGGCGCCCGGTGTAGGCCGGGGTGTAGGTCATGAGCGGGTACTTGGCCAGGTCTTCAAGGCGCAACGCGTCAAGCTGCGCTAGGGCGTGCCCTTTGGGTACCACCACCATGTGTTGCCACTCGTAGCAGGGCAGGGTAATTAAGTCATCAAACTCGGCCAGCGCTTCGGTTGCCACGCCCAGGTCGGCTTGGTCGTTGAGCAGCATATGCGCCACCTCGGTGGGCGAGCCCTGGTGCAGGCTTACCGCTACCTTGGGGTAGGCCTGCCTAAGCTTGGCAATGGGTGAGGGCAGCACGTAACGCGCTTGGGTGTGGGTGGTGGCAATGCGCAGCGTGCCCGAGTCTTGATGGGAGAACTGCTGGCCGATGCGTTTGAGGTTACCGATTTCGCGCAGAATCAAATCGATGCTGCGCAGCACCTGCTTACCCGGTTCGGTTAGGCCGCGTATGCGTTTGCCGTGCCGCGCAAAAATCTCTACGCCCAACTCGTCTTCGAGTTCAATAATGGCTTTGGAGATGCCCGGCTGCGAAGTGTGCAGCGCCTTGGCGGTGTCGGTGAGGTTAAACCCGCAGCGAACCGCCTCTTGGACAAACCGGAATTGATGCAGGTTCATGGGTTGGCCCGAGCGCGACGTGGCAGAAAAACCGCATTATGGCGTGTCAAAGGCCTGCGCCACCCACTGGGCCAAAAGCGGGTGTTCGCCAAAACTGTCTAGGCATGCGAGGGTGATGCCGGGGTGTGCGGCACGGGTTTGCGCAATCAGCGCAGGCAAGTCGCCACGCGCGTGCTTGCCCATACAAAAAAAACAGGGGCAGCACCGTGATGTGTTGCGCCCCATCTTGTGCGAGTTGGTCGGCCACTTTGGCCAGGGTGGGCGGGGTGTGCTCTAAGTACGCGCAGGCCACCAAGTTGGGCGCATGCGCCAGCTCGCGCAGCTGCTGGGCCAGCCGCTCAAGCGGCGCCGCCCACTGCGCGTCACGCGAGCCGTGGCCCAGCAACACCCAGGCGGTGGCGCTCACCGACGCACCACCAACCAACGAAATGTGGCCAACGACAACAGCAAAAACGCCACGCTGGGGCTGGCCGCAGCCAACCACGGGGGCCAGTCTTTGAGGTTGCCCATGTGGCCGGTGATGTTGCTAAGCAAGAAGAACCCAATACCCCCCATGACGCCTAGAAACAAAAACTCCGCCACGCTGCCGCGCCGGGTGTGCAAGTAGGCAAAGGGCAGCGCCATGAAGGTCATGACCAAACTGCTTAACGGGTAAAACACCTTGCGCCAAAACGCGATTTCATGGGTTTGCGCGTCTTGCTGGTTGGCTTGTAGGTGTTGCACGTACAAAAACAAGTCGGTGGTGTTGAGCTGCGCGGGGTCTACCATGGCAGAGGTGACCATGCCGGTGCTGATGTTGCTGTGCCAAAGCAGGCTGGGGTGGCGGCTTTGTTCAATGGTGGGTTGCTTGAGGTGGGTGAGGTAGCGCGTGAGGGTGGCGTTTTGCAAGTACCACTTGCCCTGCTCGTCGGTTTTGGCCAGGGGCGCTTCGATGCGCTCAAGCAGCACGCCGCTGGCATCAAAGTTGTACACCTGTATGTTTTGCAGTTGGCCGTCGCCGCGCATGGCGCTCACGCGCACCGCCGCGCTGCCTTGCGCGGTGCGCTCTTTGAGCCACACACCTTGGTCGCTGCGGCTAAGGCCACCGTTGAACTCGGCGCGCGACAAGGTTTGTATTTTGTCTGTAATGGGCGCGATGTAGTCGCCCATCACAAACGTGAGCAAAGCAAAGCCCAGACCCATTGTGAGGGTGAGCTTAAGCGCCCGCAATGGGCTAAGCCCGGCGCTGCGCAATACCGTAAATTCAGAGCTTTGGCCCAAGCGCGCCATGGCAAAAATGCTGCCAATCAGTACGCAAATGGGCAGCAGCTCATAGACCCGCGAGGGCAGACCCAAGGCAATGCCAACCATGGCATCCAGGGGGTTGAATACCCGGGTGGGGTCAAGCGCCGAGACCCGTCCGATTTGGTCGAGCTCGTCGATGAAGTCAAAAAACACAAACAGCGCCACAAAGCCCAGCAGCGCCAACAGCACCGAGCGTCCGGTTTCGCGAAAAATCAGTTTGCGTACGGTTTTCATGCCGCAGCCAAGGGGCGCATGCGCATGCGCCAGCGGCTGCGCCAGGCCACGGCAAGCAGGGCTAAGCCGGCCAAGCCACCGTGCAGCACGCCAAACAGTGCCCACGGCCCCATGCGCTGGGTGGCCACCCAGCCCTGGCCAATGCTCAGCAGGTTGATGTAGATGACGGCCACCAGCAACGCCAGCAACAACCCGTTGCCGCTGCCGCGTGGGTTGACTCGGGTGAGCGCCAGCGCCAGCAGCGCAAAGTTAAACGCCGCAGCCGCTAGGCCAAGCCGCCAGGTCAACTCGGCCATACGATAAGGCGATGGGTTTTGCCACAGTTGCAGCGAGGGCGTGCTTTTGATGCCCACGCTGGAGGTAGCGGCGGTTTCTTGCGTGACGCGCGCGTGATAGTGGTCAAACGCCAGCACCTTGCTGCCGTCGGGGCCGCGTTCGATGCGTTGCCCGGCATCGAGTATCAGGGAGCTGCCTTGGTCGTCGCGCTCAATACGTCCCGAGGCGGCCGAGACCACCGCCTCACGCTGCCCTTGTTGGCTGGCAATAAACACGTTGCTGGCCACGTTGTCGGTGTTGCTGGATTGATCGATAAAAAACACCCGGCGGCCGTCGGCCGAGCTTTGAAAGCGCCCGGGCTCGATGCGCTGCAAGTCACCGCGTTGCTCAAATCGGTTGCGTAGTTGGTCAAGCTGGGCGTTGGACCAGGGCCATACCCACCACTGCAGCGCCAAAATCACCACCACGATGGGGGTGGCAAAGCGCAGCACGGGGCGCACAAAATGGCCCGGCCCCATGCCGTTGGCCAGCCACACCACCAGTTCGCTCTCGCGCTGCATGCGGCCCAGCACCATCACGACCGAGACCAACAGCGCAACGGCCAAAATGGTGGCAATGCGCCCCAGCGCGGCGTAGCCCATGGCCAGGGTGATTTCTTCGGGGTCAAGCTGCCCGCGCGAGGCCAAGCTGAGGGTGCGAATGAGCATGATGGTCATTACGATGGTGAATATCACCACCCAAGACGCCCAAAAGCGTCGGCTCAACTCTCGCCGCAACGCGCTATCGAATAACATCGGTTCAACCTACATGCAATGGTGCCTATTATGGACGTGGAACTCAAAGCCCTTTCGTTAGCTCAAGCCGCGCGCGGCCCGTTTGACGCCGTGGTGGTGTTGCAGGATGCACACGGCGATGCCCTCCACGGCGCGGACGCGTTGGCCCAATGGCTGGGTCAGGTGGCCCGGGCCAAGGCGCTGCCCGCTCAGGCGGGGGGCAGCGTCAGCGCTTTTGCCTTGCCCGGCGTGCGGGCGCGACACGTGGTGGCGCTGCAGCTTGGCGACGGTGCCCCGGCGGCAACGCGGCGCGCCGTGGCCACGGTGTTTGCCCAGTTGCGCGGCGACGGGGTGCGGCACGCGGCGCTGGTGGCCTCGGGGCTCAACCCCAAGGCCACACCGCTTGCGCACACCCTAGAGGCGGCGGTGCTGGGTGCTGACGATGGTTGGTATCGCTACGAGACCACCCGCGGGCGCAGCGCCAAGCGCGTGGTGGCGCGTCGGCTCACCTTGGGCGTGGCCCGGGTGGCGGGGCTGCGCGAGGTGGTGAGCCGGGCACAAGCCATTGCCAACGGCATGGCGTTTACGCGCGAGTGGGCCAATCGGCCCGCCAACTACGCCACGCCCAGCTTGCTCGCCGATGCGGTGAGGCCACTGGCGCGGCGCTCCGGTGTGAAGGTCGAGGTGCTGGGCCCACGCGAGGTGGCGCGTCTGGGCATGGGGGCGTTCATGGCCGTGGCCCAAGGCTCGAGGCAACCGCTGCGGTTGGTGGTGGTGCGCTACCAAGGCGCCAGCGCCCAAGAGCCGCCCGTGGCACTGGTGGGCAAGGACATCACGTTTGATACTGGCGGCATCTCGCTCAAGCCCGCCCCCGACATGGACGAAATGAAGTTTGACATGTGCGGTGCAGCCGCGGTGTTGGGCGCCATGCACGCCTTGGTCGAGCTCAAGCCGGCCATTAACGTGGTGGCCGTGGTGGCGGCATGCGAAAACATGCCCGATGGTGCCGCCGTCAAGCCTGGCGACGTGGTGACCAGCATGAGCGGCCAGACCATTGAAATTTTGAACACCGACGCCGAGGGACGCTTGGTGCTGTGCGACGCGCTGACCTACGTGCAGCGCTTTAAGCCACGCCACGTGATTGACGTGGCCACCCTAACCGGCGCCTGTGTGGTGGCCCTGGGCCATGTGCACACCGGCATGTACGCCGATGACGAGGCGCTGGCCGCCTCGCTGTTGCACGCGGGCCAAACCACGGGCGACAGCTGCTGGCGCATGCCCTTGGACGAGGTGTATGCCGATGCGCTCAAAACCCACTTTGCTGACGTGGCCAACGTGGGCGGTGGGCGCGCCGGCGGCTCGGTAACCGCGGCTAAGTTTTTGCAGCGATTTGTCAAAGGCTTTGCGTGGGCCCATTTGGACATTGCCGGCACCGCCTGGCGCAGTGGGGCAGCCAAAGGGGCCACGGCGCGCCCGGTGGCGTTGCTGGTGCACCACGTGTTGGCGCAGGTTGGCGCCAGCCGGCGCCGCGCCCGGGCATGACCGAATGCCTGTTTCACACCCAAGTGGCCCAGCCTGTGGCCTATACCGCGCGCCTGGTGCGCAAGGCGCTGCGTCAGCAGCAGCCGCTGGTGGTGTTGGCCGACGCGCCCACCCTTGAGCAGCTCAGTCACAGCATTTGGGCCCTGGGTGATGAGGCGTTTTTGCCCCATTGCCGCGCACAGGCCTCGCCCGAGGTGCTGGCCCGCTCTGTGGTGTGGCTCACCGAGGACTTAACGTTGGTCACCCCAAGAGGCTGGTTGGTGCATTTGGGGCATCAGGTGGCGCCTGGGTTTGAGCGCTACGAGCGGTTGATTGAGGTGGTGGGCGACGAAGCCGCCCAGGTAGAGGCGGCGCGGGCGCGCTGGCGTTACTACGAGGAACGGGGGTATCCTTTGCAACATATCAAGGCCGCGGCGGCGGC
>JALRBF010000329.1 GCA_023262365.1 Burkholderiaceae bacterium | reverse complement strand
GGCAGGACGTAGACCTCACGCGCGTAGTCCGAGTTCTTGGTGAAGAGCTCGATCTGGGCGATCACCTGGTTGGTGAACGAGGCCGACATCACGAAGCTCGGGTGGCCGGTCGCGCAGCCGAGGTTCACCAGCCGTCCCTTGGCGAGCACGATGATGCGCTTGCCATCGGGAAAGATCACGTGATCGACTTGCGGCTTGATTTCTTCCCAGCGACAAGCGGCTTCGAGTTCGGCCACGGCGATTTCGTTGTCAAAGTGGCCGATGTTGCACACGATGGCTTGGTCTTTCATGCGCGCCATGTGTTCAAACGTGATCACGTGTTTGTTGCCCGTGGCGGTCACAAAAATATCAGCCTGGTCGGCCACGTCGTCCATGGTCACCACGCGAAACCCCTCCATGGCCGCTTGCAGCGCGCAAATGGGGTCCACTTCGGTTACCCACACCTGGGCCGACAACGCGCGTAGCGCTTGCGCCGAACCTTTGCCCACGTCGCCGTAGCCGCACACCACGGCCACTTTGCCGGCAATCATGACGTCGGTGGCGCGCTTGATGCCGTCAACCAAGCTTTCGCGGCAACCGTATAGGTTGTCAAACTTGCTCTTGGTCACGCTGTCGTTGACGTTGATGGCGCGAATTTTGAGCGTGCCTTGCTGCGCCATGTCCTTGAGGCGGAGCACGCCGGTGGTGGTCTCTTCGGTCACGCCCATGATGTGCCGCAGGCGGCGGCTGTACCAGGTGGGGTCTTGCGCCAGTTTGTCGCCAATGGCGGCAAACAACACGCGCTCTTCCTCGCTGCTGGGGTTGGCCAGCACGCTGCGGTCTTGCTCGGCCTGCGCGCCCAGGTGCATGAGCAGCGTGGCGTCGCCGCCATCGTCCAAAATCATGTTCGGGCCCTCTTGCGGCGTGCCCTTGGCGCCTTCAAACTCAAAAATGCGGTGCGTATACGTCCAGTAATCGGCCAGCGACTCACCCTTGTAAGCAAACACCGGCGTACCGCGTGCAGCCAGCGCGGCCGCGGCGTGGTCTTGCGTTGAGAAGATGTTGCAAGAGGCCCAACGTAACTCGGCCCCGAGTGCTTGCAGGGTTTCAACCAGCACCGCGGTTTGAATCGTCATGTGCAAGCTGCCGGTGATGCGCGCGCCCCTGAGTGGCTCGCTGGCGGCAAACTCGTCGCGAATCGCGATCAGGCCGGGCATTTCGGTCTCGGCAATGGCGATTTCTTTGCGTCCCCAATCGGCCAGTGCCATGTCGGCAACAACGTATTGGGGGGTGGTTTCAGGTTGGCGTAGGGCGCTCATGCGGCTCTCCTTGATGGGGGTTGAGGTGTCTCCCACCATGGACGCGGACTCACCGCGCCACATGGGGGGTGAGCGCCGTTACCAGTTCCGAGCCTTGCCTTGCCCGATGGCAAGACTGCAGCGCTCCTCGGATAGACTGCAATTTTATCGTATTGGTTGGGTCTCCCCATGACGACAAGGGTCAACGCCAGCCGGCGTGGCTTGGCGGTGATTTTCTTGTCCAGCTTTTTGGCCCTAAGCGGGGCCTTTATGCTGCTGCCGCTCAATATTTTGCGCCTGACGCAGTCACCCGACGCGCCGTTGCTCGCCGGTTTGTTTGGCGCCACGTCGTGGCTGGGCATTTTTGCCCTTACGCCCTGGGCGTCGTGGCTGACGCATCGCTGGGGCCGCCGGGCCTCGTTGCTGGTGGCCGGTTGGGTGCCAGTTGGCTCGGTGCTGACCTTTGTGTTTGCCGACACGGTGGCGTGGTGGTTTGTGGCGCAACTGGCCGCGGGCATGGCCGTGGGCATGCGTTGGGTGCTTAGCGAGGCCTTGGTGGCCGAGTTGGCCGGCCCGGCCAGCCGTGGCCGCATGGTGGGCTTGTTTGAAACCGTGATTGGCCTGACCTTTTTTTTGGGGCCGTGGCTGGTGGCGCAACTGGGCGCGGATGCGCAGCCCACGTGGTACGTGGCGCTGGCGCTGGTGATGCTGGGCGCCCTCGCCAACCAGTGGCTGCCTGCGCTACCCTGGCCACAAGCCATGCAGCCGGTGGCCACGGGCCTCAAGGGGGTGTGGCAGGCGCTGACCGCGCACCCGATTGTGATGCTGGTGGGTTTGATGGCGGGGTTT
>JALRBF010000290.1 GCA_023262365.1 Burkholderiaceae bacterium | reverse complement strand
ACGACACTGTAAGCATTGCTTGCAATAATTGCTTTGCAAACTTCCAATGTTCCAAAAATATAATCTTTTTTTTCAATCAATCCCATAGGACCGTTAAAAAATATCGTCTTTGCATCTTTGATGATTTCAGAAAACAACCACTGCCACACGGGTGCGGGCACCAAGGCATCGCTACCAGGCGCTGTGCGCGCCAACCGGTAGGCGCGTAGCGCCTGAAACCCCTCGACGGGCTGGCTGAGGCGCCAGCCCATGCGCGCCGGGTCTACCGGCTCGCTGCGCTCGGTGGTAAGCACGGTGCCCTCGGGCAAGGGCGGCAGACGGGCGTGGGCCTGGGTCGCCAGCGCGTTGTCAAAAGCGATGTCGGAGTAGGCCGTTTGCTCGAGCATGGCGCCATTGGGGGCCACGGTTTGTAGCTTAAGCACCACGCCGGTTTCGGCGTCCACCAACAAGTTGTAGCTGAAGCGGTGAGCGTCTTTGGCCTGCAAGCGCAGGCCCTTGGCCTGACGACCCGCCACGCGCTGCGCGGGCAGCGGCTGCACCGCGTAGTGCTGGGCCATGCGTTGCGGCGGCACCTGCAACGCGGCAGGAAACATGCCCAAGTCGACGAAGCGGCGGCTGACGGCGCGGCGTTGGTTGGGCCATACGGTGGTTACCGTGTCGTTGTGGCGCCAGGTGATGCGCTTGCGCCCGTTGAGGTTTTCCACCCTCTCGTGCTGCTGCTGGCCCTCGCAGGCGTGCCATACCTTGGCCGTCATCATGTGCTCGCCGGCACTGACGACCATGGTGCCTTGGTAACTTTGGCCCAGCGAGGCCCGATTGAGTTCGGCCAGCACCTCGTGCAGCGCGGGCACCGCCGCCTCTTGCGCCCAAGCCAACGGGGCCTGCAGCGCGCCCAGCACGATCAACCCAGGGGCCCATTGCCGCCAATTCACTGGCCGCTCCAGGCCACGTTGCGCACAAAGCCCACCGGCACGCGTAGGGCCGAGGGGCTAACCGCGCGATGCTCGGCCAGCACTCCCGCCAAGGGCGAGTTCTCGGCCACGGTGGTGGCCGGTGCCACGCTTGGGGTGGCCTGTTGCGCCACGATCACCGTGCCAGACGGCGGCGGCCCCAGCATCAGCCACACCCCCCACACCAACGCGGCTGCGCTGCCCATGGCCGCCATCCACCAGCGCGGGGCGTTGGCGGCGTGGCGCGGCCGCGGCAACGCAGCGGGTGCGAGCGCGTGATGGCGCCGCATGGCCTGGCCGATTTGCGCGTACGCGTGCCAGCGCTGCAGCGAGGCTTGCGTCACCTCGGGCAACGGCCCGTCCAGTGGCTCGTTGTCCCACGCGGCTGACCAACGCATGGCGGTGGGGTTTGGTGTTTCTTGGTTCATGGCCTCTCCACAAGCGTCATGGGTTACCACCGTTTGCCTGAGCGGTGCTCAAGCATGGGCTGCACGCGCGCGGCCACCCACTCGCGGGCGCGAAAAATTCGCGACCGCACCGTGCCCATGGGGCTGCCCATGACCTCGGCAATGGCCTGGTAACTCATGCCTTCGAGCTCCCTTAATTCAAGCGCTTGGCGCATGTCGTCTGGCAGTTCGGCCACGGCAGCGGCAACCGCCTCGGCCAGTTGTTTGCTGGCCAGCTCGGTTTCGGGGCTGGCCATGTCCACTTCGGACAAGGCGTAAGAGTCTGCCGAGGCATCAAAAGTTTCAACTGCCTCCAAGGATTGCTCCAAGCCCTGCGGCGGGCGCTTCAAGGCGCGCTTGGCGGTGTTGATGGCAATGCGATACAACCAGGTGTAAAACTTGGCCTCGCCACGAAACGACGCCAACCCGCGGTACGCCTTGATGAAGGTCTCCTGCGTTAGGTCTTGGGCTGTTTCAGGGTTACGCACCCAGCGCTGAATCAAGCGCATCACCCGGCCCTGATACTTCACCACCAACATGTCAAAGGCCGATGTTTGGCCCTGTTGGGCGCGTTGCACCAGGGTGTGGTCGACGTCGGGCTCAGCCATGGCGTAACCACCAGCGAATGGTTTGCCGCAGCGCCAGCCATCGCTTGGGGCAGCGCCCCTGCTTAAGCCAACCCAGTTGAATACGGCAGTTGGCGTCCAGCCAGGTCAGCACCACCAGCCGCTGCCCGTCCCACAACACGCGCAAATCGGCTAGGGCTTGGCAGGTGCGGCGCTGACGGCTTTGCCAGCCCTTGCCCGCGTGCCAACCCAGCAGCCCGGGCGGCGCCGGGGTTTGGCGCGCCAGCGCAAACCAACCCACGCCAGCCCATGCCAACAGCACCGCCACCAACGGCCACCCCAGGCCCAGGGCGGCCAGCCAAGCCAACGCGGTGGCGCACCACAGCGCCACACCCAAGGCACGCCACGCTCGCCCCGGCTCGAGGGGATAAACCAAATAAGGGGGCGCGTGGGTCTTGCGGATGGCGGGGTTAGACCCGGCGCAAGACCAGACTGCCGTTGGTGCCACCGAAGCCAAAATTGTTCTTTAAGGCCACGTTGATGGCCACGTCACGCGCGTGATGCGCGCAGTAGTCCAGGTCGCATTCGGGGTCGGCTTGGTCAAGGTTGATGGTAGGCGGGATGCGGCCATGGTGCAGCGCGAGTACGGTAAAAACCGACTCAAGCCCGCCCGCACCGCCGAGCAAGTGCCCGGTCATGGACTTGGTGGAACTCACCACGGTGCGCGCGGCGTGCGCACCCAGGGCGGCCTTGATGGCCAGGGTTTCGTTGACGTCACCCAAAGGCGTGGAGGTGCCGTGGGCGTTGACGTAGTCGACCTCTTCGGGGGCCACACCGGCGTTGCGCATGGCGTTGCGCATGGCGCGCCGTGGGCCGTCCATGTTGGGGGCGGTCATGTGGCCGGCGTC
>JALRBF010000269.1 GCA_023262365.1 Burkholderiaceae bacterium | reverse complement strand
TCCGTGCCAACTGTCCGCATCCCGCTGTAATTTAATTTAGAAGCACAATTCAGTAAGACAAACTGATGGCACTTAGGGCATGTCGGAAAAGCCCCCTGGAGTCCACTTACTTTACCTGTCCTCACTTTGATCCACCCCATTGGATTGTGTGGACAGGGATGCGCTCCGAGGGCTTTAGGCCGGCGACGCAGTCGCACCTTGGCTTGGGTTTTGGTTGCTCGGGATTCACAGAATACTGATTTGGACATTTTTTCTCGTCCCTTACTTGGTTCTACGCCTATCCGCATAGCCTGCATCTGGGCCTCGCCGTTCCTTGCAGGAGCGTGTCGGCAACGCTTGGCCGCCGAAGCCGACCTCCGCCCCGGGCGTTAGTGACTTCTCTGGGGCGGTCACGAAAAGTACTTAAGTCGCCGTACGCTTCACTTCCCAGGGGCTGCGAAGCTACCAGATATTTTCTTGGCCTCGGCCATGGCCGCTTGTTGTTGGCTTGAGTCCAAAAGCTCGATCACTTCAACGTTGTCCGCAAAGCCTGTGGAGGCAGCCGCCATGTTGACCGCTGTGATTTGAGCCGAGGTGCCTTCGGCAATCAACATGAACCCGCCGTTGTTGATGGTGTGCCACCACTGGTGAACTTTCGCGCCTGCTGCGGCGAAGATCGCCTTGGCGACAGCCTCGCGATCTCCGGGCTTTTCCATCATGCCCTTGTAGGACTGCGCCGTGTATGTTGCTCGAACCATGAACATTCCCATGTCATACTCTTGGAGGAAGTTGGTTGGTTATACCTTTTTTGTTGATCCGGCACCTGTCATCGCTTGCCCTTTTTTTCTTCCTGTCCGGGTGCTTTATAAGTCCCAGCGGCGTGGGCTTTGATCGCCTTGTCGATGTCAAACTCTGGCAACACCAAAACCTCGGCCCATGCGCCAGACTGCTCCAGCGCAATCCGCAAGCCGGAGGCGGTCTCGACACTCGGAACCTCAAGCTCAGCCAATACATCGAACTCACCGAAAAGGTAATGCAACGACTTGAGCTTTCCCCCGACTTTGGTCAACAAGCCACTGACCGCGGTCTTGCGGGCGGCATAGCTGCTGTTCATCAGGCCCGCCACACCGTCAGCGCTGTAACTTCCCAGAAAAAATACTTTCATGGCCTCTCTCCAAGTAAGTCAGTTTTCACTTTCTAGCATAGACTCTCATATCGCGAAAGGGCGTTATCCCGAGTCGACCTAATGAAAAAATTGCAGCCACTTCAAACGATACCTTCTAGCGAGACCCGCGGGTAAAACGGGCTGCGGTCATGCGTATCTATATTTTTTTGACTTGAAATGAGCGAAAAAGTTAAAAATATTTTGTTCATCATGTGCGATCAGCTGCGCGCCGATTATTTGTCGTGCTATGGCCACCCCACATTGCACACGCCCAATATTGATGGGTTGGCCAGGCGTGGTGTGATTTTTGATAACGCCTACGTGCAGTCGCCAGTGTGTGGGCCCTCGCGCATGAGCTACTACACCGGGCGGTACATGCAGTCGCACGGGGTAAGCTGGAACTTTGTGCCGCTTAAAGCGGGCGAGATGACCATGGGCGACCACCTGAGGCCGCTTTGGGTGCGCTCGGTACTGATTGGCAAAACCCACATGCGGGCCGATTCGGCGGGTATATCTAGGCTGGGCATTGACCCCACCTCAACCGTTGGGGTGCGCATTGCCGAGTGCGGCTTTGACCCCTACGAGCGTGACGATGGCATTCACCCCTTCTCGGGGCACGACCCCAACCCCAACTACAACCAGTACCTGCGAGACCACGGCTTTGGCGGCGACAACCCATGGGAAGAGTGGGCCAACACCGTCGTGGACGCGCAAGGCCAGCATCGTTCCGGATGGTTTTTGAGCCACAGCCATTTACCCGCGCGCGTGCCCGCCGAACATTCTGAGACGCACTACACCACCAGCCGCGCCATGGACTTTATAGACGAGGCGGGTGATCAGCCGTGGTTGGCGCATTTGTCGTTTATCAAGCCGCATTGGCCTTATGTGGCACCAGCGCCGTACGCTGGCATGTATGGCGCGGCAGACTTTTTGCCCTTGGTGCGCGCCAACCACGAGCTCGACAACGCCCACCCCGTGTACCAAGCCATGACGGAGCAGCGCGTCTCGCAGGCCTTTGCCAAGCCGGGCATTCGCGAATCGGTGTTAGCTGGGTACATGGGCTTAGTGAAGCAAATTGACGACGAATTGGGCCGGCTGTTTGCCTTCCTAGAGGCGCGCCAACTGTTTGAGAACACCATGGTGGTGTTTTGCTCCGACCATGGCGATTTTTTGGGTGACCATTGGCTGGGCGAGAAAGAATTTTTTCATCAGCCGGTGGTGCGCACCCCTTTAATTGTTTACGACCCCGACCCACGCGCCAACGCCACGCGCGGCACACGCTGCGCTGCGTTGGTTGAGTCGGTTGACTTGGCCCCTACGTTTTTGGATGTTTACGGGGGCAACGCCTTGCCGCACGTGATGGACGGCACGTCGCTTAGGCCGTGGCTGTTTGGTGAAACACCATCGAAGTGGCGCGAGATTGTGGTGTGCGAGAGCGACTATTCTTTTCAAGACGTGCGCATTGCGCTGCAAACGCCACCAATTGACGCCTGGCTGAGAATGGCGTTTGACGGGCAATGGAAATACATTTTGTGCGAGGGCTACCGGCCAATGCTGTTTGACTTAGCCACCGACCCCAACGAGCTGGTTGACTTGGGCGAATCGAGCAACCCCGAGCATCGGCTGCAAATGCAACGCTTGCACGAGGCTCTGTTTGCGTGGTGCCGCCGGCCACGGCAGCGGGTGACGGTGTCGGACGAGCTGATTGCCAACACCGAGGTGCAGGCGCGCATTGCCGAGAGCGGCGTGTTAATTGGCTACGTGGACGAAGACGACCTGATTGCGCAGCGCCAGCGCTTTAAGCCGCGCTACGCCAGCCACAACCCGCTGGTTAAGCAAACGCTTGACCGCCTAGCGGGTACCGAGCGCGCGCCACAGGATTGAACAAGGAGCACCTTATGAGCCAGTTGGTATTGCCCGATTGCGACCACTCGCCCCAGGGTATTGATGGGGTGTGTTGGAACATCATGGGGCAGGTGTACACGCCCAAGCGCTATGCCCAAGACGAATTTGTGTGGCACGCCACGTTTGCAGAAGAAACGTTTGTGCCCCCGCACACCCACGTGGACCAAGACGAGTACCTAAGCCCGCTAGACGGGGAAATTGATATTGTGGTGGATGGGGTGGTGAGCACCCTACGCGCGGGCGAGATTGGCCACTTGCCGCGCAACCGGCCGCACGCGTTTTATAACAACTCGGGGCGGGTGGTGCAGGCCTTGTTTTGGGCCAAACCGTGCGGGCAGTTGCCGGCGCTGTACCGCAAAATTCACAACATCAGCAACCCACGGCGGGTGACCGAAATTGCCCCCGACTACGGCATACATTTTTCTCCACCGGTTTCTTCAGCGAGGTAAAGCCCATGGTTATTCCAGGTACAAGTGCCCCAGCGCTTAAGGTGCAAACGTTACGGCACGGCATGTTTGACCTTGCCGCCAACAAGCCCGAACACTTTTCGTTGGTTGTGTTTTACCGGGGCCTGCACTGCCCCATATGCCTTAAGTATTTGCGCGAGCTTGGCGCCTTGTTGCCCGAGTTTGCCAAGCGCGGGGTGCAGGTGGTGGTGCTGTCGACCGACGATGCCGAGCGCGCCGCCGAGATGGACCGCAAGATTGGCGTGGCCGACTTGCGGCATGGGTTTGGTTTAACCCCAGCCAACGCCCGCGAATGGGGGCTCTACCTGTCGCAGGGTATAGGCAAAACGTCGATTGGCGTGGAGGAGCCTGCGCTGTTTGCCGAGCCCGGGGTGTTTTTGGTAAGGGCAGACCACACGCTTTACTACGCCTCGGTGCAAACCATGCCGTTTGCCCGCCCGTCGTTTGCTGACCTATTGGCCAGCGTTGACTTTGTGTTGGCCAAAAACTACCCAGCGCGGGGAGGGTACACCGGGGAGGTGGGGTAGGCAACGATGCTTAGTCAACTGGGTGGGGTATTTAAACGAGCGGCGTTCGCGTGACCCTTCGAAGGACGTCGGTGTACTGCTTGCCGGGCCGCAAGGGTTTGATACGCGAGGGGCTAGGCGCTGCCTTGCTGGCCCGTGGGGTGCAGCTAGAGGGGCGAGAACTGGTGGGCGACTTTGCTCGGCTTGCCATCGGCGAGCAGCTTGATTTGATTTGGCAAGACTTGGCCAGCCGCCCCGAGCACATAGTGGTGGCGGTGTCTTACGGGGCGTATTTGTATTTGCATACGCAAATCAATCGGGTGCATCAGGGCGCGGCGTTGTTGCTCTCGCCGGTG
>JALRBF010000015.1 GCA_023262365.1 Burkholderiaceae bacterium | reverse complement strand
CAGTTTTTGCTCGCAGCCTCCGATGGACAGACCGCACTTGATCGAAGAGTGCGTGGCAGGCGTGGGCCGCCGGTCCGGCACCACGGTAAGCTGCATGGCCTGCCCGGCGCGCTTGAGCGCCAGCGTGGTGGTTTGGCCTGGCTTAAGCCCAGCCACCACGGCCAGCAGCGCCTCCACGCTGCCCACCGGCTGGTTGGCAATTTCGGTTACCACGTCACCTGGTTTGATGCCGGCTTTGGCCGCGGGGCCATCGCGCAGCACGCCGGCAATGACTACACCGCCACCGGGCTTAAGGTTAAAGGTTTGCGCCACTTCGGCAGGCAGCGCGCGCGGCTCCACGCCCAGCCAGCCGCGGGTCACGCTGCCGTCGCGCACAATGTCGTCCAGCACCTTGCGCACCAGCGGCGTGGGAATAGCAAAGCCAATGCCCAGCGACCCCCCCGAGCGCGAGTAAATAGCGGTGTTGATGCCCACCAACTGCCCGTGCGCATCGACCAACGCGCCGCCCGAGTTACCCGGGTTAATGGCTGCGTCGGTTTGAATAAAGTTCTCAAACGTGTTAATGCCCAGGCGGGTGCGCCCCAAGGCGCTCACAATGCCGCTGGTTACGGTTTGGCCCATGCCAAACGGGTTGCCAATGGCCAATACCGTGTCGCCCACGGCCAAGGTGTTGGAGTCGCCCAGTTCAATCACCGGCAGGCTGGGGAGCTGAATTTTGAGCACCGCCAAATCGGTTTCGGGGTCGGTGCCCAGCACCTCGGCGCGGGCACGACGGCCGTCGGCCAGCTGCACCTCAATGTCTTGGCCGCCCTCAACCACGTGGTTGTTGGTTAGCACAAAGCCCGCGGCATTCACAATCACCCCCGAACCCACGCCGCCGCTGGGCTGGGCGTCATCGGGGTCGCCAAAGTGGTAGCGAAACCAGGGGTCAGCCCGCTGGGCTTGCGCGCTTTGCGTGCTGATGCTCACCACCGCCGGGGCGGCGCGTTGCGCCGGACCACGCAGGCTGCTGCCTTGGGTGGCGGCGGCAACCACGGGCGGCGGCACCGGTGCCGCTTGCCATACCGAGGCGCTTAGCCACTGTGGGCGCAGCGTCAGCACCACAAAGTAGGCCGCCAACAACCACGTGACTGCCTGACAAAAGCCCAACCAAAGACGTCGCATGCGCCCATTGTCGCCCGGTTTGTCGCCCTTGGGCGCGAACGCACTGGCACAATAAGGCGATTACTGGGAGCATCTGGGCATGCAACGCGACGTCGTACTGGAATGGCTCAACGAGCAACTCACCCCGCAGCGCTTTGAGGACTACTGCCCCAATGGCCTGCAGGTGGAGGGGCGGGCTCAGGTGCAACGCCTTGCCACGGGCGTCACGGCCAGTTTGGCCATGATTGAGCAGGCCGTTGCCTGGGGGGCGGACACGGTGTTGGTGCACCACGGCTTGTTTTGGCGCGGGCAGTCGGGCGCCATCACGGGTTGGCTGCGCCAACGCCTGGCGCCCTTGCTGGCGGCCAACGTGAACCTGCTGGCTTACCACTTGCCCTTAGACGCCCACCCGGTTTGGGGCAACAACGCCCAACTTGGCCAGCGCCTGGGGTTGCAGCCCTGGCCAGGCGAGGCTGGCCGCTTTGGCAACCAGGGCCTGGGTTGGCTGGGCCACGACCCGCACGGCCTGACGCTTGAAGAGCTGACCGCGCGATGCGCCCGAGCCTTGCAACGCCCCCCCGTGGTGGTGGGGCAAGCCAGTCAGCCGCTGCAGCGCGTGGCCTGGTGCACTGGCGGCGCGCAGGGCTTTTTTGAGGCGGCCATCGCCGCCGGCGCGCAGGCCTTTGTTACCGGTGAAATCTCTGAGCCTCAGGCCCACATCGCGCGCGAGTGCGGCGTGGCCTATTTGGCCTGTGGCCATCACGCCACGGAGCGCGATGGCGCCCGCGCCTTGGGCGAGGCCATGGCGCAGCAATTTGGCCTGGAACACGCCTTTTTTGACGTGGACAACCCCGCGTGAGCCCCTTGGGTGCCCGCCTGCCCCTGGCCCTAACCATGGGCGACCCCGCTGGCATTGGCCCCGAGCTGTTGGCGCGGGTGTGGCCCATGGCCGTGAGCGAGGTGGGCCCGTGCTGGGTCGCTGGTAATGCGCCAATCATGCAAGCGGCGTTGGACGCGGTACCCCAGGGGCCACGGTTACGCTGTTTTGAAAACGCGCAGCAAGTGCTGCAGGCCCTGGACCACGGCGAACAACCCAATGCCCAAACCCTGTGGCTGGTGGCAACCGAGGCCGACCCTCAGGCCATACGCCCGGGCCAAATCAGCGCCGCTGCGGGCCTGGCTTCGCAACGCGCGCTTGAGCTGGCCACCCAAGCCTGTCTGAACCGGCAAGCCTCGGCCTTGGTGACGGCGCCGATTCACAAAGGCGCTTGGCACGCTGCGGGGGTGCCATACCCGGGCCACACCGAGTGGCTGCAGGCCCAGGCCGCGGCCCACGCCGGCTGCGCCGTTAGCGACCTGCCGGTACGCATGATGTTGGCCAACGCCGAGCTCAAGGTGGTGCTGCTCAGCGTACACGAGGCGTTGCGGCAGGCCATTGAGGTCGTCACCCAGCACGAGGTACTGGCTGCACTGCAACACATGCAGCGCCACTTGTCGCGCCGGGCCGGGGGGCCACTGCGTTTGGCGGTGGCTGGCCTTAACCCGCACGCTGGTGAGGGCGGGCTGTTTGGCCACGAAGAGCAGCTGCACATTGCCCCGGCCGTGGCCGCGGCCCAAGCCCAGGGCATTGACGTGGTGGGGCCGGTCTCGCCCGATACGGTGTTTTGGCGGGCGCGCCAGGGCGAGTTTGACGCCGTGCTGGCCATGTACCACGACCAAGGCCTCATCCCCATCAAATACGGCGGCTTAGACCAAGGGGTTAACGTCACACTGGGCTTGCCATTTGTACGTACCAGCCCAGACCACGGCACCGCGTTTGACCTGGTGGGCACGGGCCGCGCCAATCCCACCAGCCTGATGGCGGCGATTCGCTGGGCCGCCAGCGCGGGTTGACGCGGGGAGTACAATCACCGGTTGTTTTAAAACGATTTCCTCTGAATCTTTACTGGGATTTTTCGCATGAGCGATACCTCGCAAACCATAGACTCCAGCCGCCGCATTTGGCTCATGACGTCCTGCGCCGTAGGTGGCGCAGGCGCCGCGGCGGTGGCGGTGCCGTTTGTTAGCAGTTTTGAGCCCTCGGAGCGGGCCAAAGCCGCCGGCGCCTCGGTTGAGGTTGACATCTCCGACCTGGCGCCCGGGGAAAAACGCACCCTTGAGTGGCGCGGCAAACCGGTGTGGGTGCTGCGCCGCACCCCCGAAATGCTGGCCAGTTTGGCCAAAGACGAAGACGAACTGGCCGACCCCGAATCCAAACGCACCGCCTACCCCACCCCGGCGTACGCGCGCAACCGGCACCGCTCCATCAAGCCCGAGTACCTGGTGGTCATTGGCATTTGCTCCCACCTGGGCTGCTCGCCAGTTGACCGGCTCAAAGCCGGCGCCCAGCCCTCGTTACCCGACGATTGGCCCGGCGGCTTTTTGTGCCCCTGCCACGGCTCCACCTTTGATTTGGCCGGCCGCGTGTTTGCCAACAAGCCCGCCCCGGACAACCTTGAAGTGCCGCCGCACATGTACGTCTCGGACAACGTGATACTGATTGGCGAAGACAAACAGGCTTAACCCACCCGGCAACATCACATCCCATGGCTGAATTCAAAACCCTTCCCTCCGATGCCCCGGCCGCGCAGCGTTTGCTCAACTGGGTCGACAACCGCTTTCCGTTAACCAAGCTGTACAACGAGCACCTGGCCGAGTACTACGCGCCTAAAAACTTCAACTTCTGGTACTTTTTTGGCTCGCTGGCGCTGCTGGTGCTGGTGTTGCAAATCGTCACCGGCATCTTTTTGGTCATGCACTACAAGCCCGATGCCGCATTGGCCTTTGCCTCGGTTGAGTACATCATGCGCGACGTGCCATGGGGCTGGCTCATTCGGTACCTGCACTCCACCGGGGCCTCGGCCTTTTTTGTGGTGGTGTATCTGCACATGTACCGTGGCCTAATTTACGGCAGTTACCGCAAGCCGCGCGAGCTGGTGTGGATTTTTGGCTGCGCCATTTTTCTTACCCTCATGGCCGAGGCCTTTATGGGCTACTTGCTGCCGTGGGGACAAATGTCGTACTGGGGCGCGCAGGTCATCGTGAACCTGTTCTCTGCCATTCCGTTCATTGGCCCCGACTTGGCCTTGTTAATTCGTGGCGACTACGTGGTGGGCGACGCCACGCTCAACCGCTTCTTTAGCTTTCACGTCATCGCCGTGCCGCTGGTGTTGCTGGGGCTGGTGGTGGCACACATCATCGCGCTGCACGAGGTGGGCTCCAACAACCCCGACGGCGTAGACATCAAGGCCCGCAAAGACAGTGCCGGCAAGCCCGTTGACGGCATTCCGTTTCACCCGTACTACACGGTGCACGACATCTTGGGCGTGTCCGTGTTTTTGTTGGTATTCAGCGCCATTGTGTTTTTTGCCCCCGAACTGGGCGGGTACTTTTTGGAGTACAACAACTTCATACCCGCTGACCCCCTCAAAACCCCGGCGCACATCGCCCCGGTGTGGTACTTCACGCCGTTTTATTCCATGCTGCGCGCCATCACCACCGAAATGGTGTACGTGCTTATGGCCTGCGTGGTGGTGGGTGCGGTGCTGGGCGTGCGCCACAGCGGCTTGCGCACGCTCACCAAAGTGGGTGTGGTGGTTGCCGCGGCGGTGGGCGTGGCGCTGCTCGCGGCCATTGACGCGAAGTTTTGGGGCGTGGTCGTCATGGGCGCGGCCGTGATTGTTTTGTTCTTCCTGCCGTGGCTGGACCGCAGCGAGGTGTTGTCCATTCGCTACCGGCCCAGCTGGCACCGGTGGGTGTACGGCGTGTTTGTGGTGAACTTTTTGGTGTTGGCGTACCTGGGCATTCAGCCGCCCTCGCCGCTCTACGAGCGCATGGCCCAGGTGGGTACGCTGCTGTACTTTGGCTTCTTCCTCCTCATGCCGTGGTGGAGCCGTTTGGGTACGTTCAAAACCGTACCCGACCGCGTGCAGTTCGCCCCTCACTGAATACGTAAGCAGGTTTTTGTCATGAAAAAATTCATTGCGTTGATGCTCACATGGATGGCCCTGGTGGGGCTGGCCCATGCCGCTGGCGGCGGTGGCGCAGCGTGGGACAAGGCGCCTAACCGCCTTAACGAC
>JALRBF010000348.1 GCA_023262365.1 Burkholderiaceae bacterium | reverse complement strand
CATGACTGTGGTTTGCGGCGACTCGCACACCTCCACCCACGGCGCTTTTGGCGCGCTGGCCCATGGCATTGGCACCAGCGAAGTCGAGCACGTACTGGCCACCCAAACGCTGATTGCCAAAAAAGCCAAAAACATGCTGGTTCGCGTCACCGGCAAACTGCCCAAGGGCTGCAGCGCCAAAGACATTGTGCTGGCCATTATTGGCCGCATTGGCACCGCTGGAGGCACCGGCTACACCATTGAATTTGGTGGACCCGCCATTGCCGCCCTTAGCATGGAAGGCCGCATGACCGTGTGCAACATGGCCATTGAGGCCGGCGCCCGCGCCGGCTTGGTGGCGGTGGACGAGACCACGTTGCAGTACGTAAAGGGGCGGCCCTTTGCCCCCACCGGCGCCACGTGGGACGCCGCCCAAGCCCACTGGCGCACGCTGCACTCCGATGCCGACGCGGCCTTTGACCACGTGGTTGAGTTGGACGCATCGAACTTGTCGCCGCAAGTGACGTGGGGCACCTCGCCCGAGATGGTGCTGGGCGTGGGCGACAAGGTACCTGACCCCGATCGCATCAAAGACGCCTCACGCCGCGACGCCACCGAAAAAGCCATAGCCTACATGGGCCTGCAACCCGGCAAGGCCTTAACCGACGTGCACGTGGACAAAGTGTTCATTGGCAGCTGCACCAACAGCCGCATTGAGGACATGCGCGTGGCCGCCGCCGTGGTGAAGAACCTAGGGCGCAAGGTTGCCGCCAACGTTAAGCTGGCCTTGGTGGTGCCAGGGTCGGGCTTGGTCAAAGCGCAGGCTGAGGCCGAGGGGCTGCACGACATTTTTAAGGCCGCTGGTTTTGAGTGGCGCGAGCCCGGCTGCAGCATGTGTCTGGCCATGAACGCCGACCGGCTTGAGCCCGGCGAGCGCTGCGCGAGTACCAGCAACCGCAATTTTGAAGGGCGCCAAGGCGCCGGTGGCCGCACCCACTTGGTCAGTCCCGCCATGGCTGCGGCCGCGGCGGTGCATGGCCATTTTGTTGACGTGCGTCAGTTCAGCTAAGGATTCAACATGCAAGCCTTTACCGTACACAAGGGGCTGGTGGCTCCCATGGACCGGGACAACGTGGACACCGATGCCATCATCCCCAAACAGTTTTTAAAAAGCATTCACCGCACCGGCTTTGGCCCCAACCTGTTTGACGCCTGGCGCTACCTTGACCCAGGCGAACCCGGCCAAGACCCGGCACAACGCAAGCCCAACCCTGATTTTGTGCTCAATCAACCGCGCTACCAAGGCGCCAGTGTGCTGCTGGCCCGCAAAAACTTTGGCTGCGGCTCTTCGCGCGAGCACGCGCCGTGGGCCTTGCAGCAATACGGTTTTCGCGCCCTCATCGCCGAGAGCTTTGCCGATATCTTTTTTAACAACTGCTTCAAAAACGGCCTGCTGCCCATCAGCTTGCCGGCACGTCAGGTTGAACGCTTATTTCACGAGGCTGCGGCGTTTCCTGGCTACGAGCTCACCATTGACCTGCAGGCCCAGCATGTGGTGCTGCCCCAAGGTGAGGCGCTGCCTTTTGACGTGGAGCCCTTTCGTCGCCATTGCCTGCTTAACGGGCTGGACGACATTGGCCTGACGCTGCAACACGCCGACGCCATTGCCCAGTACGAGGCCCACCGCCTGCTGCAAAAACCCTGGCTGACCGCCACCCCCCAACTGAACTGACACACCCCACCATGAAACGCATTGCTCTACTGGCCGGCGACGGCATTGGCCCCGAAATCATGGCCGAAGCCACCAAAGTACTGCGTGCGCTTGACCTGGATTTGCAACTGGAGGAAGCCCCCGTGGGCGGTGCCGCCTACGACCTGCACGGCCATCCTCTGCCACCGGCAACGCTGGCGCTAGCTCAAGCCGCTGACGCGGTACTCTTTGGCGCCGTGGGCGACTGGAAATACGACCAACTCGAGCGCGCGTTGCGCCCTGAGCAAGCCATCTTGGGGCTGCGCAAACATTTGGGGCTGTTTGCCAACCTGCGCCCAGCCATTTGCTACGAGCAGCTCACGGCGGCCTCAAGCCTTAAACCCGAGCTGGTGGCGGGGCTTGACATCCTCATCATTCGCGAACTCACCGGTGACATTTACTTTGGTCAGCCGCGTGGCCGCCGCACCGCCACCGATGGGCATTTTCCGGGTGCCGAAGAAGCGTTTGACACCATGCGCTACAGCCGCCCCGAAATCGAGCGCATCGCGCACGTGGCGTTTACCGCCGCGCGCGGGCGTCAGCGGCGCGTCACCAGCGTGGACAAAGCCAACGTGCTTGAGACCTTCCAGCTATGGAAAGACGTGGTTACCGAAGTGGGCGCGCAGTACCCCGACGTGACGCTGGACCATATGTACGTGGACAACGCCGCGATGCAACTGGTTAAAGAGCCCAAGCGCTTTGACGTGGTCGTCACCGGCACCATGTTTGGCGACATCCTCTCAGACGAGGCCTCTATGCTCACGGGCTCGATTGGTATGCTGCCTTCGGCCTCACTCGACGCCAACAACAAAGGCTTGTACGAACCCAGCCACGGCAGCGCGCCCGACATTGCCGGCAAAGGCCTGGCCAACCCACTGGCCACCATTTTGTCGGTGGCCATGATGCTGCGCCACTCGCTGGGCATGCCAGACGCGGCCAAACGGGTCGAAGACGCGGTGCAAACTGTGCTGGCCCAGGGCTGGCGCACCGCCGACATTGCCCTACCGGGCGAAACCGCAGTCAGCACCTCGGCCATGGGCGACGCGGTATTGGCCGCGCTGCGCTAAGCCCTGCGTCAGGCTCGGCCTGCCCCCACCCTACAATACAAGGCTGTTTGTCCCGTGTTTTGAGGTTGTGATGGCTCAGTTGGTGGGGGTGGTTGGATGGCGCGGCATGGTGGGTTCCGTGCTGATGCAACGCATGCAGGCCGAGGGTGACTTTGCGCACTGCGAGACGCAGTTTTTTTCTACCTCAAACGCCGGCGGCGCGGCCCCTCAGGTACCAGGCGCGCACGCCACGCTGGCCGATGCGCACGACCTCAAAGCGCTGGCGCGCTGCGACATCATTCTTACCGCCCAAGGCGGCGACTACACCACCCAAGTCTACGCGCCGCTGCGCCAAGCTGGCTGGAAGGGCCACTGGATTGACGCGGCCTCGACCCTGCGCATGGCACCCGACTCGGTGATTGTGCTCGACCCGGTTAACCTGCCCGTGATTGAGCAAGCCATGGCGCGCGGCGGGCGCGATTGGATTGGCGGCAACTGCACCGTGAGCTGCATGCTCATGGGCGTGGGTGCGCTGTACAAAGCCGGTCTGGTGGAGTGGATGAGCACGCAAACCTACCAAGCCGCCTCAGGCGGCGGGGCGCAGCACATGCGTGAGCTCTTGACGCAGTTCGGCACCCTGAATGCCGAGGTCAAGCCCCTGTTGGACGACCCGAAAAGCGCGAT
>JALRBF010000060.1 GCA_023262365.1 Burkholderiaceae bacterium | reverse complement strand
GGTGCAACACCACCAGCCACATCGGCACACCGGTGTACGGCGATTTGTTCTCGGCGGGCAGCGTGGCCAACTCACGCCGAAAGATGACCGTGAGCAACACGGCATTGATTACCACCGCCACCGCAGCTTTCCAACCGATTTGGGTCAACATGTAATTGATGTCAAAGCCCCACTTGGCCGCCACCATCAGCACCGGGGGCGCAGCAAACGGGGTGAGCGTCCCGCCGATGGAGACATTGACAAAAAGCACGCCCAAGGTGGCGTATTTCAGGCGCTTAGAAACCTTGGCAAATACCGTGTCCTTCATCAACAGCGCAGCCAATGTCATGGCTGCGGGCTCGGTGATGAACGAACCAAGCAGGGGCACCACGATCAGGCACGTGAGAAAAAAGCCCAAATTGCGCGGCAGGGGCGTTGCCTTGACCACCCCTTGCACCACCTGCGAGGCGGTTTGCAAAATCGGTCGGCTACCAGCCACCACCATGATGGCGAAAACAAACATCGGTTCGGTGAAGTTACGCCCGTCCAGATAGGTCACGGCGTTGTCTTTGCCCACCATGAAACCCATGGTGACGACCAAAATCATGGCCCATACGCCAAACACAATTTCGACTTCAGCTAACAGGTGCCACACCCCAGCATGCGCTGGCCGGGTGTGGGACAAACGCTCAAAGTACTTGGTAGAAAAGGTGTGGATCAGCGCCAGTGCAAACAGCACCGCGGCCACCACCTGGATTGCCGTTGGGTTCATTGAAGCCATGCCTCCGGTTGGTCACTCAGAAAGAATTGCAGCGTGCCGTGCGGGCACAAAGCCGACTTTCGCTAAGTGTGGTCGGCTGGAATTGTAGCCAGCGCCACACCCACTTCACGTCGGCTAAGGGTATCACGGCAACGTTTGGCCTGGATTGGCCGCGTCAGCGTCGCCCTCAGGCGCGACCAACCACGGGGCGGGGGCGTCGGTGGGCGCGGCCTCTACCTCACGCAGGGCGCGCCCCATGGCACGGCTGCGCACCTGGGCTTGGTCCAACCCGTTGAGTACGGTTTGGGTTTGGCTTTTGAGTTTTTCGAGTACACCACCAAACTTGCCAAACTCGGTTTTGACCGCGCCCAGTACCTGCCACACTTCGCTTGAGCGCTGCTCCAAGGCCAGGGTGCGAAACCCCATGTGCAAGGCGTTGAGCAAGGCCATGAGGGTGGTGGGGCCAGTAAGCGTGACCCGATAGTCACGCTGCACCGACTCAAACAACCCAGGCCGGCGCAGCACCTCAGCGTAAAGCCCTTCTGAGGGCAAAAACATCAGCGCAAAGTCGGTGGTGTGCGGTGGCTGCAGGTACTTGTCGGCAATCGACTTAGCCTCGGCGCGGATGCGCTGCTCAAGTGCCCTTGCTGCGGTTTCGGCGCCCGCTAAGTCGGCCTTGCCTTGAGCCTGCAGCAACCGCTGGTAGTCCTCGGTGGGAAACTTCGCGTCAATGGGCAGCCACACCGGCGCCCCTTGCTCGCCTTTGCCTGGCAGCCGCACCGCAAAATCCACCACTTGCTTGCTGCCTGGGCGGGTGGCTTGCTGCGCCACGTATTGCTGCGGCGTGAGCGCTTGCTCGAGCAACGCCCCGAGCTGCGCCTCACCAAACATGCCGCGGGTTTTAACGTTGGCCAGTAAGTCTTTGAGGTCCCCCACACCGGTGGCAAGGTGCTGCATTTCACCCAAGCCCTTGTGCACCTGCTCCAGGCGCTGCGCCACATGCGCAAAGCTCTCAGACAAACGGGTCTGCAGCGTTTGCTGCAGTTTTTCGTCTACCGTGGCGCGCATTTCTTCAAGCTTGGTGGCGTTGTTTTGCTGCAGTTGTTGCAGTTGCGCCTCCAGCGTGGCGCGCACCTCGCGCAGGCGCTGCGCGTTGCCATCGGACAATGCCTGCAATTGCTGGCTTAAGGTGTCGGCCAGCGTACCCCGCAGCATCACCAGCTGCTGCGCAAACCCGTCGAGTTGGGCATTTTGGGTTCGCAGGTTGTCGTGGCTTTGCTGCAGCAACGCGCTTTGAAACGCCGCCAACCCTTGTTGCTGCTCCTGACGCTGCAGCCGGCTTTGCTCGGCCAGCTCGTGGCGCAACTGCGTCTCGAGCCGCTCAAGGCGTTGGTTTTGCTCGTGCAAGGCGTCACGCCAAGCCCGCGCTTGGGCACCCTGTGCCCCTTGGGTACCGCGCCACATCCACCACAGCACGGCCAACAGCAACGGCCCCGGCAGCCACCACCACGCGCTGCCCATCACCGCACCTAGTCCATCCATCGGGTAAAGGCCGCGGGCGACTCGCGCACGGTGCGGTAGTCGTTGACCGGCTGCTGCGGGTCGGCGTAGCCCAGGGCCATGCCACACACCAGCATGTCGTTAGCCTCGGCGCCAATGTGCGGCAAGATGATGGAGGCAAATTGGTTCCAGGCCGCCTGCGGGCAGGTGTGCAACCCATGCGCCCGGGCCGCCAGCATAAGGTTTTGCAAAAACATGCCGTAGTCCAAAATCGAGCCCCGCCCCAACACCCGGTCGATGGTGAACATCAGGCCAACCGGGGCATCAAAAAACCGGTAGTTGCGCTGGTGCTGCTGGTGCATTTTGTCTTTTTCCCCCTTGCCTATGCCCAGCGCGGCGTAAAGCGTCCAGCCGTTTTCACGGCGTCGATCAATGTACGGGCTGATCCACTCGGTGGGGTAGTAGCCCAGTTCGTCGCGGTAGGTTTGTGCCAAGCTGGGGTCAGCGCGCAGCGCATCATGGGCGGCGCAAACCTTGTCAACCAGCTGCTGGCGTGCTTGGCCTTGCAGCACGTGCACTTTCCATGGCTGGGTGTTGGTGCCCGAGGGCGCCCAGGCGGCCAGCTCCAGCACCGCCTCCAGCGTGGCGCGCGGCACCGGCGTGGGTAAAAACGCCCGCATCGAATGGCGGGTACGAATCGCCGCCTCGGTTGTCGGGGCGGGTTGCCTGGCGTCTGGGGGGGTGGCGAGCGTCATGCGTGGGACTCCAAAAGTTGCCGCAGCGCGTTGGGCAATGGGGTGGGGCGGCGCGCCTGGCGCGCCACGTACACGTGGGTAAAGCTGCCGCAAGCGGCCGCGTGCGTGGCGTCTTGGGCAAACAACCCCACCTCGTAGCGCACACTGGTGCGACCCAAGTGCGCGACCCGAATACCGGCCAGCACCGGCTGCGGAAAAGCCAACGGGGCAAAGTAGTGGCACTCGGTGTGCACCACCAAGCCAATCACCGAACCGCCGTGAATGTCCAGCACACCCGAGTCAATCAACCAGCCGTTGACGGCGGTGTCAAACCAGCTGTAGTACACCACGTTGTTGACGTGGCCGTACACGTCGTTGTCGGCCCAGCGCGTGGTGATGCCACGCTGTACCGAATAGTGGCTCAGCGGCAAAGGCTCTGGTCGTGACATGGCAACACTTTGGTCGGGAGGCAACACAATCTCGACTCAGTTTATGTCATCCGCACCCCGCCCCTTGGCGCCACGCCGCCAAGGCCAGTGCCACGGTATGCGCCTGCGCGTGCACCGTGTGCTCGATGGGTTCGGCGTACCCGCCGCCCATGGTCAAAACCAAGGGCACGCCCAGGGTTTGCGCCCAGTGCAACACCGCCGCGTCACGTTGCGCCATGCCCTCGGGGGTTAAGGCAAGCCGCCCCAGTCGGTCACTGGCCAACACGTCGGCACCAGCGATGTAAAACACCATGTCGGGGCCAAACGCCGTGACCTCGGGCAAAGCCTGGGCCAGCGCCTGCAAATACGTCGGGTCGTCGCAGCCATCGGGCAGCGGCACGTCACGCGAGCTGCGGGCTTTACGAAACGGAAAGTTTTTGTCCCCGTGCAGCGACAGGGTAAAGACCGAATGGTCTTGGTCAAACACCTCGGCTGTGCCGTTGCCCTGGTGCACGTCCAAATCCACCACCGCCACGCGCCGAATGCGCCGAGGCCACGCATGCTGCAACACCCGGGTGGCCACGGCCACGTCATTGAACACACAAAAGCCGCCGCCGCCGCTGACCTTGGCGTGATGCGTGCCCCCCGCCAAATTGCAGGCGATGCCCTCGTGCAGCGCGGCGTGCGCGGCGGCCACCGTGGCCCCCACCGAACGCCTGGCTCGCGCCACCAACGCCGCGCTCCACGGCAGGCCAATTTCGCGTTGCGCCGCTGCCGGCAAGCTCCCCGTTTGCACTGCCCGAACGTAGGTGGGGTCATGCACCAGCGTCAAAGCCGCATCCTCGGCGGCATGGGCTGGCTGCAGACGCAAGCCCTCGGCCTCTAGGTGCCGCACCTGCGCCACCAACGCCGCGTATTTGGCCATGGGAAACCGGTGCCCCGGCGGCAGCGGCAGCACCGATTGGTCTGGAAAGAACGCGTGCACGGGCGAGACTATCCTTTTTTAGACTTTTTACTCTAATAACAACGAAAAATGCTCAAAATGCTTGCACACCCCCGAGAAAACCCTATACTGACACCCATGTTGCAGTGCAGCATTGAAAAGCAAGGGAAGCGCCATCACCAATCACACAAAGATGGCGCAAAGCGTCGCAGACTTTTTTCGTATAATTGGAATTGAAGGAGTTTCTTATGTTGACCGTTGAACAAATCGCCTCCGTGCAAAAAGCCAACGTCGAAGCCTTGTTTGGCTTGACCCAAAAAGCGTTTGAAAGCGTGGAAAAGCTGGTTGACCTCAACCTACAAGCCTCGCGTGAAGCCCTGGCCGAGAGCGCCGACAACGCCCATGCCATGCTTAGCGTAAAAGACGCCCAAGAGCTGGTAAACCTGCAATCGAGCCTGTTGCAGCCGCTGACCGAAAAAACCGCCGCCTACGCCCGTCAAGTTTACGAGATTTGCCAGGGCTACAGCGCCGACCTCAGCAAAGCCGCCGAAGAGCAATTTGCCGACTCGCAGAACAAATTTAACACCATGGTGGAAACCGCCGCCAAAAATGCCCCGGCTGGCTCGGAAACCGCGGTGGCTGTTTTGCGCTCCACGGTTGCCGCGGCCAATAACGCCGTAGAATCGGTGCACAAGGTGGCCAAGCAAGCTTCAGAGTTGGTTGACGCCAACGTGGCCACCATTGCCCGTGCTGCTGCCCCGGCCAAAGCCGCGCCTAAAAAGCGTGCTGCCGCGCAGTAAGCCGTAACGGTTGTCTCCTCGGGTTCATAAGCGGATTTCGATCCCAGAACCCTTAGCCCGGCCCCTCAAAGGCCGGGTTTTTTTATGGGCGATACCCAGCCAAGCGCCACGCCACAGGCTAAAGTGTGGGCTGCTATCCACCACCACAAGGAGTTCGCTGTGCTGATTCAAGGCAATGTATTCATCGTCACCGGCGCGGCCTCTGGGCTGGGTGAAGGCACGGCCAAACGCCTTGCCGAGCAAGGCGCCACCGTGGTGGTGGCCGACTTGCAAGAAGAAAAAGGGCAAGCCCTGGCACAGGCCATTGGCGGGCGCTTTGTGCGCTGCGACGTGACCCTAGAGGCCGACGCCTTGGCCGTGGTGGCCGCGGCCACCGAGGCAGGCTACCTGGCGGGACTGGTGAACTGCGCGGGCATTGCCACGGCCGAGAAAACCGTAGGCAAAACGGGGCCGCACGCGCTTGACCTGTTCACCCGCACCATCATGATCAATTTGGTGGGCACCTTCAACATGATTCGCGTGGCCGCCCACGCCATGTCGGGCAACACCCCAAACGCCGGGGGCGAGCGCGGCGTGATAGTGAACACCGCTTCGGTGGCTGCATACGACGGCCA
>JALRBF010000007.1 GCA_023262365.1 Burkholderiaceae bacterium | reverse complement strand
TGCGCCTAGACAGTGGCGTGGGCACCTGCGGCAAAGAAGGCCAAAGTGTGCCCGTGGGTGTGGGCCAGCCCTCGCTGTTGCTCGACGGCCTCACCGTGGGCGGTACCGCCTAGGCGCACCGCGCGGCCTGTGTTACAGTTTGACGCATGAACACGGTTGATCTCTTTTTTGGCTATTTTGCTTTCTCTGACCCCCATGGCGGTGCAGAGCTTGTGTGCTGAGAAAAAACAACCCAAGCCCCAAACCGCCGGAGACGGCGGTTTTTTTTTGAGTACCAAAAAAACTTTCACCATGACAAAGTCCACCCCATCCTCTGTTGCGCTGGCCCGCTCGTATGCACCCGTCGAAAAAACCAGCCAAACCGACGACGAACGCATACAGGACATCACCGTGTTGCCGCCACCCGAGCACTTGATTCGATTTTTTCCCATCGCCGGCACGCCGGTTGAGGGGCTGATTACGCAAACCCGTCGCGCCATCCGACGCATCATGCAGGGCAAAGACGACCGGTTGTTGGTCATCATGGGGCCGTGCTCCATCCACGACCCGGCCGCGGCGTTGGACTACGCCCACCGGTTACGCCAAGCGCGCCAACAACACCAAGCCGACCTCGAAATTGTGATGCGGGTGTACTTTGAAAAGCCGCGCACCACGGTGGGCTGGAAGGGCTTGATCAACGACCCGTACCTTGACCAGAGCTTTCGCATCGACGAGGGCTTGCGCATGGCGCGCCAGTTGTTGATTGAAATCAACCGTCTGGGACTACCCGCGGGCAGCGAGTTTCTTGACGTGATTTCGCCGCAGTACATTGGCGACTTGATTGCGTGGGGCGCCATTGGCGCGCGCACCACCGAGAGCCAGGTGCATCGCGAACTGGCCTCGGGCTTGTCCGCGCCAATTGGCTTTAAAAACGGCACCGACGGCAACCTGCGTATAGCCGCGGACGCCATACAGGCCGCGGCCCGAGCGCACCATTTTTTGTCGGTGCACAAAGGCGGGCAAGTGGCCATTGTGCGCACCCAGGGCAACCCCGACTGCCACGTGATTTTGCGCGGTGGCAAGCAGCCCAATTACGACGCCGCCAGCGTGCAAGCCGCCTGCGAGGCGCTGCGCGCGGCTGGTTTGCCCGAGCGCCTCATGATTGACCTCAGCCACGCCAACAGCAACAAGCAACACGAGCGTCAAGTCAACGTGGCGCAGTCGGTGGCCGAGCAGGTAGGCCAGGGCAACCGGCAGGTCTTTGGCGTCATGGTTGAGAGCCACCTGCAGGCGGGGGCGCAAAAATTCTCAGCCGGCAAAGACGACCCCGCGGCCTTGGTTTACGGCCAAAGCATCACCGATGCGTGTTTGGGGTGGGACGATTCGGCCGCTGTGCTGCACACCTTGGCGCAGGCCGTGCGCGCGCGGCGCAAGGCCTAGCTTAGGTGTTTAGGTGGCGCTGGCCGCGCGCTGGCGCATGGCGTGTGCCAGCTGCGCGTGAATGCCGCCAAAGCCACCGTTGCTCATCACCACCACGCGGTCGCCAGGCTGCAGCCATTGCGTGACCTGAGCGACGGCGTCTTGCACGCTGGCGCTGCAGTGCGCCCGCTGCCCCAAAGGCAGCAGTGTCTGCGCCGCGTCCCAGCTCAGCTGCGCGGTGTGGCACAACACCCGGTCGGCGTAGGCTAGCGCCGCAGGCAGCTGCTCGCGCATGGTGCCCAGCTGCATGGTGTTGCTGCGCGGCTCAAACACCGCCACGATGCGTGCGTGTTGGGTGGTGGGGTCGGCGTTAAGGGCTTGGCGCAGGCCCTCGAGTGTGGTGGCAATGGCGCTGGGGTGATGCGCAAAGTCGTCGTACAGCACCAAGTCTTGTCCTTGCCACGGAACCCGCACGACTTCTTGCATGCGCCGCGCCACGCCGCCAAATTGGCTTAGCGCGGCGGCCGATTGCGCCGGCGTCACACCCAGCTCAGCCGCCGCGGCCAAGGCCGCCAGCGCGTTGCGCTGGTTGTGCTGGCCAGTAAGCGTCCACTGCAGCTGCGCCACGGTTTGCCCGTGGTGCTGCACGGCAAACGCCTGCGCCGTGCCTTGTGCCACCCAGTCGCTGTGGGCACCGCCAAAGGTGGTGGGCCGACACCACGGGGCTTGCGCCAGCACACGTTGCAATGCCGGTTGCGCGTCGGCTACTACCACCCGACCGCTAGCCGGCACCACCCGCAGCCAATGGGCAAATTGGCGTTCAATTGCGGCCAAGTCGTCAAAAATATCGGCGTGATCGAACTCAAGGTTGTTCAAAATCGTGGTACGCGCACGGTAGTGCAAAAACTTGCTGCGTTTGTCAAAAAAGGCGGTATCGTATTCGTCTGCCTCAATCACAAAAGGGGCGTTGGCTGCGCCCAGTCGCGCCGAGACCTCAAAGTTGGCCGGCACGCCACCAATTAAAAAGCCCGGCTGCAGGCCCTGCGCTTGCAGTATCCATGCCAGCATCGCGGTGGTGGTGGTTTTGCCGTGCGTGCCGGCGACGGCCAGCACGTGCCGTTGCTGCAGTACGTGCTCGGCGAGCCACTGCGGCCCGCTGGTGTAGGGCAAGGCGCGCTCCATCAGTGCTTCCATCAGCGGGTACTTGGGCTGGCCGTTGGGCAGCCGTGCGCGGGACACCACGTTGCCCACCACAAACACATCGGGTGCCAAGTCCAGCTGTTGCGCGTCGTAGCCTTCGTGCAGCGTAATGCCCAGCCGCTCGAGTTGGGTGCTCATGGGCGGGTACACGCCTGCGTCGCAGCCCGTGACCCGGTGCCCCGCCTCGCGCGCCAGCGCCGCTAAGCCACCCATGAAGGTGCCGCCAATCCCCAGTATGTGCAAGTGCATGGCGGCCATTCTAGGGCTGGGGTTGCGGCCAATACGGCACAATCGGCGCATGCAAACCCGTGAGCTTGCGATTGCCGCGGCCGCTGCGCGGCGCATGGTAGACGACGGCATGGAAGCCGGCCGCGCCAAACGGCAGGCCTTGCGCGACCTGAACCTGCCCGCACGCACCCCGCTGCCTAACCACGACGTGCTGTTGCGCGCCGTGCGTGAGCACATTGCGATTTTTTGCCCCGAGGCCCAAGCCCAGGCCCTTACGCAGTTGCGCCACCTGGCGTTGCGCTGGATGCAGGTGCTGCAAGACTTTGCCCCGCACTTAACCGGGGCGGTTTGGGACGGTACCGCCACCGCGCGTCACGACATTTACGTGCATGTCTTCAGCGACGACCCCAAAGCCCCCGAACTCGCTTTGCTCAATGGTGGATATCGCTTTGAGGCCCATCAAGGAGTGGGGTTGCGCGAGCCCGAGGTGTCGGTGCTCACGCTGTACGACACCCTAGCTGCCGGGCAGCCACCCACGGCGCTGCACTTTATTGTGAACTGCCACGACGCGCTACGCGGCGCGCTGCGGGCGCGCAAGCAAGACGCCCCGGCACGCGGCTCGATTGAGGCCTTGCGCCAATGCCTGGCGCAACCGGCGCAGCAGGGGCTGGCGTGACACGTCGCCGGCTCTTGGCCTGGGGCGGTGGGCTATTGGCCGGGGCCGCCGGCGTGGCGGTGGGCTTGCAGCGCCACACCCTGAGCCCCGTGCTCGAGCCGGCTGAGCAGGCGTTTTGGCAGCAAACTTGGCCCGGCATCGATGGCCAACCCGTGCCACTGGCGGCGTGGCGGGGCCAGCCGCTGTTGGTGAATTTTTGGGCCACGTGGTGTCCGCCCTGCGTGGAAGAGCTACCCCTGCTCAACCAAGCTTATGCCCAAGCCAATGGCCGTTGGCCCATGTTGGCCGTGGCCATTGACCGCGCCGAGGCCGTGGTCGGGTTTTTGCGCCGACAGCCGCTGCGCATGCCAGTGGTGGTGGCCGCCTTGGGCGGCACCCAAATGGCCCGCGACCTGGGCAACCAAGGCGGCGGGCTGCCCTTTAGCGTGCAGTTCGACGGCCAGGGGCGGGTGGCGCACCGCAAACTGGGCAAACTGCAAGACGCGGACTTGCAGCTGTGGAGACCGTACACTAGCGGCTAAAAGAAGGCATTTATTGATCTTTTATTTCTAAAAATCAATAAAACGCAATATCTTGCACTCCTGCGCAAAAGGCCCCATGTTGGGGCACGCCGCGTCATCGGCTACACTGGATGCCGTTCTGACGACAAATACGGGGTGTTTGGTGGATTTACGCAAACTTAAGACCTTGATCGACTTGGTCTCCGAGTCCAACATCTCTGAACTTGAAATTGCCGAATCCGAAGGCACCGTGCGCATCGTCAAGGCTGGTGCCGTGGCGCCAGCGGCCGTGGCGGCTCCTGCGGCGGTGGTCATGGCCGCCCCGCCGCCCGCGGCCAGTGAGCCTGCGGCGGCCGCCGCTGTCGAGCCCGCGGCCGAGGCGGGTCACCGCGTGACCTCGCCCATGGTGGGTACGTTTTACCGCGCCGCCACGCCCGGGGGCAAGCCCTTTGTTGACGTGGGCAGCCAAGTCAAAGAGGGCGACAAACTGTGCATCATTGAGGCCATGAAAATTCTCAACGAAATCGAGGCCGATCACGCGGGGGTGGTCAAGGCCGTCTTGGCCAACGACGGCCAGGCCGTTGAGTACGGGCAGCCCTTGTTCGTTATCGAGTAACCGGGATGTTCAAAAAAATTCTCATCGCCAACCGAGGCGAGATTGCCCTGCGTATCCAGCGCGCGTGTCGCGAACTGGGGATACAGGCCGTCATGGTTTACTCCGAGGCCGACCGCGACGCCAAGTACATCAAGCTCGCCGACGAGGCCGTGTGCATTGGCCCCCCGGCCTTTGACATAAATTTAAAACCTGTCAAAAGAAAAGTCATCGAATCGAGGCTTAAATTAGGTTCCATGGATCTAGGC
>JALRBF010000362.1 GCA_023262365.1 Burkholderiaceae bacterium | reverse complement strand
AAGCCGTCTAGGGTTTGCTGCCTGTAGTCTGTGCCCGCGTCCACGCTCACCACCTGCATGCGTGCCTTAAGCAGTTCAATGGCGGGCAATATCCGGTCGCGATGCAAGCCGTTGGGGTACAAATCATCGGGGTGAAAGTTTGACGTGGTGATCATGCTCACGCCCTCGTCAAACAGGGCTTGCAACAAGCGGTGCAAAATCATGGCATCCGTTACGTCGGCGACATGAAACTCGTCAAAGCACAGCACGTCCACGCGCTTGGCCATGCGCTGGCCCAGCGCCTGTAGCGGGTTGACGGTGCCTTGCAGCCCATGCAGCTCGCGATGCACCTCGCGCATGAACTCGTGAAAGTGCAGGCGCAGCTTGCGCTGTCCAGGCAAGGCCTGCATCAACAAATCCATCAAAAAGCTCTTGCCGCGCCCCACCCCACCGTGCATGTACACGCCGCGCAAAGCTGGGCGTTGGCGCCAAAACATCCAACCCCGCCGCCCCCTGCCAGCGGCCGCGGCGTAGTCGGACAAAAAGCGCGCCAGCTCGTCAACGGCGGCCAATTGTGCCGGGTCAGACCGATACCCGCGCGCCGACAGCGCCTGCTGGTAAAGACCGGGTAAGGTCAAAGCCGGGCGCTAAAAATTAAGCGCACGCTTGTCCACGGCCAAGGCTGCCTCTTTGGTCGCTTCGGACAGCGTGGGATGCGCGTGGCAAATACGGGCCAAATCCTCCGCGCTGGCGCGAAAACTCATGGCAACCACTGCCTCGGCAATCAATTCAGAGGCCATGGGGCCAATGATGTGCACGCCGAGCAACTCATCGGTTTGGGCGTTGGCCAGCACCTTCACCATACCCGTGGTGTCACCCAAGGCGCGCGCGCGGCCATTGGCCAAAAACGGGAAACTGCCTGCCCGGTAAGCCACGCCGTCGGCCTTAAGCTGGCGCTCGGTACGCCCCACCCAGGCAATTTCGGGGCTGGTGTAAATGACCCATGGAATGGTGGCCATATCCACGTGCCCGTGCTGCCCCGCCAAACGCTCGGCCACGGCCACACCCTCTTCTTCGGCTTTGTGCGCCAGCATGGGGCCACGTACCACATCGCCCACGGCCCAAACGCCGGGCAGGTTGGTGCGGCAGTCGGCGTCTACCTCAATGGCACCTTTGGCGTCGAGCTTAAGGCCCACGGCCTCGGCGTTTAAGCCTTGTGTGTTGGGCGCACGGCCAATGGAGACAATCAGTTTGTCCACCTCAAGGCTTTGCGCCTCGCCTTTGGCATTGCGGTACGTTAGCGTCACGCCTTTTCGGGTGGTTTTAACGGTGTCAATTTGCACGCCCAGGTGAATGGACAGCCCTTGTTTGGCAAACACCTTAAGCGCTTCTTTGGCAATGTGCTCGTCGGCCGCCCCCAAAAACTCGGGCAGCGCCTCAAGCACCGTCACTTCGGCACCCAGCCGGCGCCACACCGAGCCCATCTCCAGCCCAATCACGCCCGCGCCAATCACCCCCAAACGCTTGGGCACGGCCCCCACCCGCAGGGCACCGTCGTTGGAGAGCACGGTTTTTTCGTCAAAGGGCAAATCGGGCAGCGCGCGCGCGCTTGACCCGCAGGCCACAATCACTTGCCGCGCCTGCAGCGTGGCCGGCTTGGCGCCCTTGACCTCGATGTCGTACCCCTCGCCATGGGCCGCCGCAAAACTGCCCATGCCGTGAAAAAACGTGACCTTGTTCTTTTTGAACAAGTACAAAATGCCGTCGTTGTTTTGCTTCACCACCTCGTCTTTGCGCGCGAGCATGCGCGAGACGTCCATGCTCACGCGCGTGGCGCTGATGCCGTGCTCGGCAAAGTGGTGGTTGGCCTGCTCAAAGTGCTCAGACGACTGCAGCAAGGCCTTGGAAGGGATACAGCCCACGTTGGTGCAGGTGCCCCCGGGGGCCGGGCCCCCTTGGGCGTTTTGCCATGCGTCCACGCAAGCCACCTTAAACCCCAACTGGGCCGCCCGAATCGCCGCCACGTAGCCGCCTGGGCCCGCGCCAAGCACCACCACGTCAAATACTTGTTTGCTCATGTGTTGTGTCCGCCCTCAAATACCAAACAACAAACGGGCGGGGTCTTCGAGGGCCTCTTTCATTGCCACCAAGCCCAACACGGCCTCGCGCCCGTCAATGATTCGATGGTCATACGACATGGCCAAATAATTCATGGGGCGCACCACCACTTGCCCGCCCTCTACCACCGCACGCTCTTTGGTGGCGTGCACCCCCAAAATCGCCGACTGAGGCGGGTTGATGATGGGCGTCGACAGCATGGAGCCAAAAACCCCCCCGTTCGAGATGGAGAACGTGCCGCCAGTCATGTCGTCCAGGCCCAGTTTGCCCTCTTTGGCTTTGGCGCCGAATTCGGCAATTTTTTTCTCAATGTCGGCAAACGACATTTGATCGGCGTTACGCAAGATGGGCACCACCAGGCCACGCGGCGAACCCACCGCAATACCAATGTCAAAGTACCCGTGGTAGACCACGTCGTTGCCGTCCACGCTGGCGTTGAGCACCGGGTACTGCTTGAGCGCGTGCACCGCTGCTTTAACAAAAAAGCTCATGAACCCCAGACGTACCCCGTGCTCTTTTTCAAACTTGTCCTGAAAGCGCTTACGCATATCCATTACCGGCTGCATGTTGACCTCGTTGAACGTGGTCAGGATGGCGTTGGTGGCTTGCGACTGCAACAAGCGCTCGGCCACGCGCGCACGTAATCGACTCATGGGCACGCGCTGCTCGGGGCGGTTACCCAAATCGGGCGCCAGGGTGTTAATTTGCGGTAAGGCGCTGGTGGGCGCACCGGTTGGAATGGCTGGGGCCGGTGCCGCCGGCGCCTGGGCACCCGCGGCCACGGCTTGCAACACATCGCCTTTGGTGACGCGGCCGTCTTTGCCTGTGCCTGCCACCGAACCGGGCGCCAACTGGTGGTCTGCCATGAGCTTGGCCGCCGCGGGCATGGCCACGGCCGCACCGGGCGCCGCTGCCGCCGCCGGCGTTGCCGGCGCTGGCGCGGCCGCCGCAGGGGCAGCAGGCGCCCCCGCCGGGGCCGCACTGGCCGTGGCCTCGGTGTCGATGCGGGCAAGCAACTG
>JALRBF010000328.1 GCA_023262365.1 Burkholderiaceae bacterium | reverse complement strand
TCGACATCGCGAAGTGCCGGTACCACAAGATCATCATCATGACCGACGCCGACGTGGACGGCGCGCACATCCGCACGCTGCTGCTGACGTTCTTTTACCGGCAAATGCCCGAACTGGTCGAGCGCGGCCACATCTACATTGCGCAGCCACCGCTGTACAAGGTAAAAGTGGGCAAAGAAGAGCAGTACCTCAAAGACGCTCAGGCGTTTGACAGCTTTCTCATGGCGCAAGCACTGCGCGAGGCGGCGCTGGACACCCAAGGCAGCGCCGGTATGCTACGCGAGGCGGCGCTGGGCGAGCTGGCTTTGGTGTACCAGCAGGCACAAGAGGTGGTACAGCGCTTGAGCGGGTTCATGGACGGCGAGGCACTGCAGGCCATTGCCGGTGGCGTGGCCCTGGCGCTGGACACCCCCGAGCAAGCCGAACAAAGTGCCGCCACGCTGCAAGCGGCGCTGCCGCATGCCATGGTCCACGCAGCGTTTGACGCGCGGCTGGACCAGCCCATGCTGCGCATTGAGCGTCAACACCACGGCAATATGCGCAGCAGCGTCATCACGCAAGACTTTGTGCACGGCGCCGACTACGCCCGGCTGCAGCAAGCGGCCACGCGTTTGCTTGGTCTGCTGGGTGATTCAGCGCAAGTGATGCGCGGCGAGGGCGACAAGGCCAAAACCGCCCCGGTGGCCAGCTTTCACGAGGCCATGCAGTGGCTGCTGCAACAAGCCCAAAACGGCGTGGCACGCCAGCGCTACAAAGGGCTGGGCGAGATGAACCCCGAGCAGCTGTGGGAGACCACCATGGACCCCAGCGTGCGACGCTTGTTGCAGGTGCGCATTGAAGACGCGATTGAGGCCGACAAGGTGTTTACGATGCTTATGGGTGATGAGGTGGAGCCGCGGCGTCACTTTATTGAAGGCAACGCGCTGCGCGCGACCAACCTAGACGTTTGACACCCGATAGGGCTAGGTCTTGGGCAGCCAGTGATGGCTGGCCCCGGGGCGATGAGGCACCTGCGCCATAGGCGACACCTTGGCCGGTACAAACTCGCCGCGGCCCACACGTTCGCTCACCTGACCCCGACCGGGTTCACCTTGCCATACCACCTCGCCCCGAGCCAAGGTTAACGCTGGCCAGGCGGTAAGCCGCATGCCCTCATAGGGGGTGTAGTCCACCGCATGGTGCAGCATGGCCTGGGTAAGCGTAAAGTCCACCGCGTCGTGCCATATCACCATGTCGGCGTCGCTGCCCACGGCCAGTGTGCCTTTGCGCGGGTGCAAGCCATACAGCTTGGCCGCTTGGGTAGAAGTAAGCGCCACAAACTGATGAATGTCGATGCGCCCAGCATTCACCCCCTCGCTCATCAACAGGGCCAGCCGCGTCTCCAACCCCGGAATGCCGTTGGGCACTTGATTGAACGCGGCGTGGGGGCCAGCTACGGCTTTGCCATCGGTGCCCGAGCGAAAGGGCGCATGGTCGCTGGAGAACACCTCAAAGGCGCCATTGGCCAAACCGTCCCATACCTTTTGCTGGTTGGCACGGTCGCGCGGTGGAGGGCTGCATATGCAGCGCGCCCCGCCCGCGTCCAGCGCCAGATCATCTTCGGTTAAAAACAGGTACTGAGGGCAGGTTTCACCGTAAATGCGCAGGCCGCGTCCGTGCGCCCAGCGTATTTGCTCAATCGCATCGGCTGCGCTAACGTGCACCAACAAAATCGGCACGCGCATGATTTCGGCCAAGCTGATGGCTCGGTGCGTGGCCTCACGCTCCACGGCAGCCGGGCGTGACATGGCGTGCCCCATGGGCTCGGTGATACCCGCAGCCAACAGTTGCTCGGTTAGCCATTCGATGCAGTCGAAGTTTTCGGCGTGCACCATGGTCATGATGCCGCTGCGTTTGGCCGCGGCCAGCACGCGCAAAATTTGTCTGTCGCTGAGTTTGAGGTCGTCGTAGGTGAGGTAGATCTTGATGGAGGTCACACCTTGCGTGACCAGCCAGTCAAACTCGTCGGCCAACACGTCATCGGTGGGGTCGCTGACGATTAGGTGAAAGGCGTAGTCAATCACCGACTGCCCGCTGGCGCTGCGGTGATACGCCGCCAGCGCCTCGCGTAACGTTTGGCCGCGCTGCTGCAGCGCAAACGGAACAAACGTGGTGGTGCCACCCGCGGCGGCACTGCGGCTGCCGCTGGCAAAATCGTCGGCGCACACGCTGCCGTCGGACATGGGCTGGCTGATGTGGCAATGGCTGTCCACCCCGCCCGGCGTCACCAGCCGGCCCTGGGCGTCGATGCGTTGGCCACCTGGGGCCAAATCGTTGGGTGAAAGTGCGCGGGCAATGGCGGTAATCACGCCGTCTTTGACACCGATGTCGGCACGGTACCGGTCGGTGGCCGTGGCGATGTCGGCGTCGTGCACGATCAAATCAAAAGCGTGGCTCATGCGGCGGCCTTCATGACGTGACCGTGCTGTCCTCAGGCCACCAACGCAACGCGTGCAGCGGCGCCAGCCAGCTGTCTTGGGTGACCTCACCGCGGTCGGCCAGCGGCGGCTGGGCAATCGCCTCGGCGCTTAGGGCAACGCTGTCGTGCACCGGCAGCGTCACCTGCGCCCGCAGCAAGGGGCTCAGCCCAGCCAGCCCTGCACCGCCCAACAACACGTGCTGGGCGCCCGCGGCCCCAGCGCGAGCAACCTCGTCGGCCAGCAAAGCCGCCGCACGTTGCGGCTGGCGCATGATGTCCGCCCCCGATAAGCTCACCGTGTAAATGTCGGTTGGCGCCGTCAGGTCGCCCAGGGCGCGCACCAGGCGCGCCAGCATGGGGCGCCACTCGGCCCCTCCGGTAACCACCGCAAAACGCCCCACCTGGCTCACGCGCCGCATGGAGGCCTCGGCCAAGCCATAGATCGGTACCGGCGCCAAGGCGCGCAGCGCCTCCACGCCAGGGTCGCCAAAACACGCCACCAGCACCGCGTCCGGGCGCAAACCACTCAATACCTGCTGCCGATACACCGCCACGGCGGCGTGTGCGCCCACGGTGTAACTGGTTTGGCACGCAATATACGGCGCACCAAAAGGCGCGGTGTGTGCGCACACCTGCCAGTCGGGCCCGAGATGAGGGGCCACGATGCGCTGCAGCGATCCGGTCACCTCGTGCGAGGTGTTGGGATTAATCAGCAACAGCGTGCGCATGTTTACCGCGTGTTAGTGGGCCGAGGGCGAACGACGCCTGACCGCCAACTTGGCCCCCAACCACAGTGACAAGCCCATGACCACAAAAGAGACCAGCATGGTGACCGAGGCCAACGCGTAAATGGCCGGTGTGGTCACGGTGGTGGTTAGCCCCTGCAGCTCAAGGGGCAGGGTGTTGACGTCGCTAATGGCCTGCGAGGTCCGGGCAATCTCGTCCCAGCTCAGCGTAAAGCCAAACATACCCACCCCCACCAGCGCCGGCGCCACCAGCGGTAGCAGCACATACCAAAAGGTTTGCATGCGCGTGGCGCCTAGGTCAGCCGCGGCTTCTTCCACCGAGCTGTCAAACCGGTTAAACACCGCAAACATAATTAATAGGCCAAACGGCAGCGTCCATGTGAGATGGGCACCCAGCGCGGACGTCCACAAGCCCATGGTGGTGGTGTACTGGGCCAGCCAATCTTGCGCGCCCACGGCCTCGAGCAGCCACTTTAAACCGGTATCAAGCAAACGAAACTCAAGCCCAATGCCCAAAGACACGATGATTGAGGGCATGATGAGGCTGGCCACGGCCACGTAAAACAAGGCGTTACCAAAGGGCAGGCGCTTACGGTAAGCCAAGCCCGCCATAAGCGAAAACACCACCGTAATCGCCATAACCACCAACCCCAACGCAAGCGACCGGCGTAGCGCCGCGCCAATATCCACCACACCCAGGCCGCGCGCAAGTTCGGCGTACCAATTGAGCGACAGCCCGGTGAGCGGAAAGGTCAGTCCCCCAGTGGGGCCTTGAAACGACAGCAACACGATGACGAACATCGGCCCGTACAAAAACAGCACAAAGGCAACAAAAACTGTGGTCAGCCAGGGGTTGCGATGGGTGCTCATGCGGTCGCCCCTACAGCTCTTTGCGAATATCAACGATGCGGGTGAGGCCCCAAATCATCATCAACACAATCAACAACAGCGCAATGGCGTTGGCGGCGGCCAGCGGAAACTGCAGGTACGAGGTTTGCACTTGAATCATTTTGCCCACCGAGGCAATTTGCTGCCCACCCATGACCCCCACGGTCACAAAGTCGCCCATGACGATGGTGAGCACAAAGATCGAGCCGATCACCATGCCGGTTTTGCTCAACGGTATCACCACGTAGCGCAGGGTTTGCCAGCCGGTGGCGCCAGCGTCGCGCGCGGCTTCCAGCAGGCGTTTGTCGATGCGCGCCATGGAGTTGAAAATAGGCACGATCATGAACATGGTGTACAGGTGCACAAACGCCAGCACCACAGAAAATTCCGAAAACAACAGCCATTCAATCGGCTCGTCGATTAAGCCCAGGCTGACTAAGGTTTGATTGATTAGCCCGTTGCGGCCAAGCAGCGGTATCCACGCAATCATGCGAATCACGTTGGACGTCCAAAACGGCACGGTGCACAACACAAACAAAAAGATTTGCCAGCGCAGCGTTTGCACACAAAAAGCCAGGTAATACGCCACGGCAAAGCCCAGCACCAGCGTCACGAACCATACGATCAAACTGAACTTAATGGTTGAGAGGTAAGTGAGCAGCGTCACGCAGGTGCCGTCGGGCGAGCCACAGCCCTCAAACAAAGCGGCGTAATTGGCCAGCGTAAAGGCCGGCAGGATTTCGTATTCGTTGTAGTCCCAGGTGCTGACCATGAGAATCAGCAACAAGGGCACCACAAAAAAGCCCACAAACACCAGCGCCATGGGCGCGGCTTGCAGCGGCGCAAGCCACTTGGGGACTTGCGCCGCTGGGCTTGGAGTCGGCGTGGCCTTAGGCGGCGACGAACTCATTCCACTTGCGTACCATGTAGTTGTTTTCGTCCATCACGGCGTTCCAGCACGCCACGCCGCCCATGCGGTCTTCGTAGCTGCCACCGTCGCGCACCTCGCCGGCCTTGGCCAGCAGTTGCCCGTTGGGGCTCATGATGTCTTTGGCCGCGGCTTTGCCAAGCATCCAGTAATCCCACTCGTACGCCTCCATCGATTGCTTGGCGGTGTCCAAAACGGCGCTGTAGTAGCCTTGGCGGTTAAGGTAGGCGCCAGCCCAGCCGTCGAGGAACCAGTTAATAAACTCGTAGGCAGCATCGAGCTTTTTGCCCGACAACGTGGCGGGCAACCCAAAGCCGGCAGCCCATGCGCGATAGCCCTCTTTGAGCGGCTGGTAAACGCAAGGAATACCTTTGGTACGCACCGCCGTCACGGCCGGCGACCACATCGACTGAATCACCACCTCGCCCGAAGCCATCAGGTTGACCGACTCGTTGAAGTCTTTCCACAGACTGCGGAACTGGCCTTGGCGCTTGGCTTCAATCAACGTCTTGATGGTGAGGTCGATTTCCTTCTTGGTCATGTTGCCTTTGTCGGGATACTTGTAAATACCCATGGCCTCCACCACCATGGCCGCGTCCATGATGCCAATTGAGGGAATGTTCAAAATCGACGCCTTACCCTTGAACTCGGGGTTGAGCAACTCGGCCCACGAGCCAAT
>JALRBF010000175.1 GCA_023262365.1 Burkholderiaceae bacterium | reverse complement strand
GCACGGCGTCCAGCGATTCGAGGTTGAGCATTTGGGGCACCAGCGTTTCGGCCAGCGCCGGCGGCAGCGGCACCATGCCACTGCGCACTTGCAGCCAGTGCCAGGCGGCGGCGTCTTGCGCGTGCGCGCTGGGGTGGGGGCTTGGGGCATCGGTGCCGCCCACCCAGTAGGCGCGGGGCGCCTCGGGCGCCGGCGGCAAGGCCACCGTGGCCCCGGGCTGGGCCACCGCAGCCGAACCCCACAGGCCGAGCACGGGCCAGTCGTCGCTGCGGTCGTGCAGCGTAACCTTGGCGCGCAGCACAAACAGGCGCAGCCGTTTGATTAGGGGCTCAACCGCGGCACGCGGCACCAAAAGCACCACGCCATCTTCGCGCCTAAGCAGCCACGGGTTGGCCAGCATGCGGCCTTTGGCGCTGCAGTAGGTGCTGGGGCGAGCCTCGCCAATGGCCAGGGCGTTGACGTCTTGACTGAGTTGGCTGTGCAAAAACGTCACGGCATCGTCGCCTTGGGCCCATATCACGCCCATCTCGGGCAACGGCGTCACGCCTTGGTTGGGGTATGCGTTGGTCATGTCGGCATTATCTTGCGTTGGCTTGGCTATCATCGCGGCCATGCGGGTAAAGACCTTGGCGTGGGCCGTGTTGTTGCTGTTGGCGCTGTTGGTAGCCGGTGCAGCCGTGGCCTACCGCGAATGGCTTGAGCGGCCGCTGCCGCTGCGTCAAGCCGCCGGCGCACAGGTGCTGGACGTGACCGTGGCCCCACGCGCCAGCGCAGGCGACATTGCCCGCACCTTGCACCGTGCCGGGGTGGCGGTGCCACCGCGATGGTTGGCGGCGTGGTTTGTGTGGAGTGGCGTGGCGCAGCGTTTGCAAGCCGGCAGTTACGAGCTGCCCCCGGGCATAACGCCGGTGCAACTGCGCCGCATGTTGGTGCAGGGCGAGCAGGCCACCCGCCGCGTGACGCTGCCCGAAGGCTGGCACTTTGCCCAGTGGCGTCAGGCCCTGGCGCAAGCCCCCGACCTAAAAGCTGACACCGCGGGGTTGTCGGCCTCGGCCATCATGCAACGCCTGGGGCTGGACGGAATGAGCCCCGAGGGGGCGTTTTTTCCCGACACCTACACCTACCCCAAAAACAGCGGCGACTGGGTGGTGTGGGAGCAAGCGGCCAAGGCCATGCAGCGCGTGGTGGCGCAGGTTTGGGCGCAGCGTGCGCCCAACTTGGCCCTGCGTAGCCCGCGCGAGGCGGTGGTGTTGGCCAGCTTAATTGAAAAAGAGACCGGACAGGCCGCTGACCGGGCGCTAATCAGCGGTGTGTTTCATAACCGGTTGCGCTTGGGCATGCGGCTGCAAACCGACCCTAGCGTGATTTACGGCTTGGGCGGTGAATTTGACGGCAATTTGCAACGCCATCATCTGCGCCGCGATGGGCCGTACAACACCTACACCCGTGGCGGGTTGCCGCCCACGCCCATTGCCATGCCGGGCCTGGCCTCGCTACGAGCGGCGCTGCACCCAGCGGCCACCGAGGCGCTGTACTTTGTGGCCCGGGGCGACGGCAGCAGCCAGTTCAGTCGCACCTTGCCCGAACACAACGCCGCCGTGCGGCGCTACCAGCTGGGCAAGCCCTAGTGCACCGTACGCCATGCGCTATGCTAGGCGCTGGCGTGGCACGGGTTGAGCAAACGTGAGGCAGCGGTGAGCGGTTTATTGATTAGCTTTGAGGGCATCGACGGGGCGGGCAAATCCAGCCACATCGCATCCGTGGCCAAGGCTTTTGCCGAACAAGGGCGTGAGGTGGTTACCACCCGCGAACCGGGTGGCACGCCACTGGCCGAGCAGTTGCGTGGGCACCTGCTGGGCGAGGCCATGGACCCCCTAACCGAAGCCTTGCTTGTGTTTGCCGCGCGCCAAGACCACCTGCAGCAGGTGGTGCGCCCAGCGCTGGCGCGTGGTGCCGTGGTGCTGTGCGACCGATTTACCGATGCCACCTTTGCCTACCAAGGGGCAGGGCGGGGCTTTAACGAACAGGTGTTGGAGACGTTGGAGCAGTGGGTGCAGCAGGGCCTTCAGCCGCAGCTGACGTTTTGGTTTGACCTTGACCCCGAAGTGGCAGCCCAACGACGCGCCCAGGCCCGAGCCGCCGACCGCTTTGAGGCCGAGCCGCAGGCCTTTTTTGAGCGTGTGCGACAAGGCTACGCCAAGCGGGCGCAGCAGGCCCCGCAGCGCGTGGTAAGGCTAGACGCCGGCCAGCCCAAGCACCGGGTGTGGCAGCAGCTGACGCAAACCCTGGTGCAGCGTGGTTACTTGGCCATCATGGTGGCCACCCCTGGGTCGGCCAGCGCATGACGCCGCACGCACCCGTGTTGCCCCTGCCAAGCTGGCTGGCACCCCAGCTGCCGCGTCTGCAGCAGGCCACACATGCGGCGGTGATGCTCAGCGGCCCGGCGGGCGTGGGGCAATTAACGCTGGCCTACCACTTAGCGGCGGCTTGGCTATGCGAGGCGCCCACGGCGCAAGGCATGTGCGGGCAATGCCCCAGTTGCGGCAACCTGCACGCCCAAACCCACCCCGACTTATGCCTGCTGCTGCCCGAGACGGTGGCCGCCGCCACCGGCTTGATGCTCGCGCCCCGCGCCCAAGCGGCGCTGGAGGGTAAAGACACCAAGCCCAGCCAATGGATACGCGTGGACGCGGCGCTGGAGGCCGTGGAGTTTGCGCAACGCACCCGCTCACGCCAACAGGGCCGGGTGGTGGTGGTGTACCCCGCCGAGCGGCTCAACACCGAATCGGCCAACACGCTGCTTAAAACCCTAGAAGAACCCCCACCCCACCTGCGTTTTGTGCTGGCCACCGAGCAAGCTGCTGCGGTGCTGCCGACGGTGCGCAGCCGCTGCCAACTGCAAGCCGTGCACTGGCCGCCAGCCCCCGAAGTCCTCGACTGGCTGGCGCAGCAGCACCCCAAGGCCTCAGCGGCCGACTGCCAGGCTTGCCTGCAGCTCGCTGGTGGACTGCCCGAAAAAGCCTTGGCCTTGCTTGGCGCGGGCCTAACCCAGAGCGAATGCCAAACCCTGCCCAGCTTGCTGGCCAAGGGGCAGGGCGGCGCCTTGGCGCGCTTGAGCGGGCCCGACCTGATTGAGATGCTGCAAAAGGTGGCGCACGACGCCTTGGCCACGGTTCATGGCGCGGCCCCAAGGTTTTTTGTGCAAGCCCAATGGCCGCACCCCATGCAGCCCATGGCCCTGCAGCAATGGGCCAGCCAACTCAACGACGACCGGCGGCACGCGGCGCACCCGTTTCAGGCCAGCCTGATGCTTGACGCTCACGTGGCCATGGCTCAGCGCGCCCTGCATGCGCGCCGCCAAGCCTAGCGTCACCACCCACCCCCACACCCTTATGCTGATTGATTCGCACTGCCATCTGAACTTTCCTGAACTGGCTGGCCGCCTAAGCGACATACAGGCCGACATGGCCCACCACCAGGTAAGCCAAGCGGTGTGCATTTGCACCACCTTGGAAGAATTTGATGCCGTGTACGCCTTGGCCGAGCAGCACCCCAATTTGTGGGCCACGGTGGGCGTGCACCCTGACAACCAGGGGGTGGCCGAGCCCAGCGCCGAGGCCTTAACCGAGCGGGCCCAGCGCCCGCGCGTGGTGGCCATTGGCGAGACCGGGCTGGACTACTACCGCCTTGAGGGACGCAGCGTGCAAGACATGCAATGGCAGCGCGACCGGTTTGTGCAACACATTCGAGCCGCCCGAACCAGCGGTTTGCCCTTGGTGGTGCACACCCGCGCCGCAGCCGAGGACACACTGGCCTTGCTGCGCCAAGAGGGCGGGCCAAACCAGCCCAACCCGGTGCAAGGCGTCTTCCATTGCTTTACCGAGAGCGCAGAATTTGCCAAACAGGCGCTGGACATGGGCTTTTACATCTCGTTCTCCGGCATCATTACCTTTAAAAACGCCGCCGATTTGCGCAATGTGGTGGCCATGGTGCCCATGGATCACATGCTGGTTGAAACCGACAGCCCCTATTTGGCCCCGGTGCCGCACAGGGGCAAAACCAACCAGCCAGCGTGGGTACGCCACGTGGCCGAGCAGGTGGCCGCGATTAAGCAAATGTCGCTTGAAGACGTGGCGGCACAAACCAGCGCCAACGTGCGGGCCTTGTTTTATCGCATGCAGGCGTAAGCGGCGGATGCTGTTCAATTCGAATAAGTTACATGAAGAAAATTAAAAAGTACGTTGAAGTTAAACATCTTATTGTTGAATTCGTTCGCCTCGATACTCGGGTCATTGGCCAGACCAATTGCCATTGAGCGACTGAGCCGGGCGGGCACGGATGCGCCCGCGCGTTGACGCAAGCGGGTCTATCCTTTACTTTCTACGATGTATATTATGTTAAATATACAAAAGATATCAGTGGGCACGAAGCGCGACCGAACCCCTCGCTGTGCGAAACAGCGCAGCACCAACCCCCTACGGCTGGGTCGTGGGCACCGCCGGCGCAAGCACCAGCGACCGCTTGGCCTCACCCACTTGCATGCGCAGCGGCCGGTATTGCC
>JALRBF010000233.1 GCA_023262365.1 Burkholderiaceae bacterium | reverse complement strand
CGGATGCACGCGATGGCCTCAAGCCCGTGCACCGTCGCGTGCTGTACGCCATGCACGAGCTCAACAACGACTGGAACCGTGCCTATAAAAAGTCGGCGCGCATTGTGGGCGACGTCATCGGCAAGTACCACCCGCACGGCGACAGCGCGGTGTACGACACCATTGTGCGCATGGCGCAGGACTTTAGCCTGCGCCACATGCTGGTGGATGGGCAGGGCAACTTTGGCTCGGTTGACGGCGACAACGCCGCGGCCATGCGTTACACCGAAATTCGCTTGGCCAAAATTGCGCACGAAACCCTGGCCGACATCGACAAAGAAACGGTGGATTTTGGCCCCAACTACGATGGCAGCGAAAACGAGCCACTGGTGCTGCCCACGCGGCTGCCTAACTTGCTGGTAAATGGCTCGGCCGGCATTGCGGTGGGCATGGCCACCAACATTCCGCCGCACAACCTCAACGAGGTGGTGCAGGCGTGCCTGCATTTGCTGGCGCAGCCCGAGGCCAGTGTCGATGAACTGATGGAGTTCATTCCGGCGCCGGATTTTCCTACCGCGGGCATCATTTACGGTATTGCCGGTGTGCGCGAAGGCTACCGCACGGGCCGCGGCCGGGTGGTGATGCGCGCACGCTGCCACTTTGAGGACATCGACAAAGGGCAGCGCCAAGCCATCATCGTGGATGAGCTGCCGTACCAAGTGAACAAAAAAACGCTGCTCGAGCGTATTGCCGAGCTGGTGCGAGACAAACGCCTAGAGGGCATTAGCCACATTCAAGACGAGTCGGACAAATCGGGCATGCGCGTGGTGTTTGAGCTCAAGCGCGGCGAAGTGCCCGAGGTGGTGCTCAATAACCTGTACAAGCACACTCAGCTACAAGACACCTTTGGCATCAACATGGTGGCCCTGGTTAATGGCCAGCCTAAGCTATGCAACCTGCGCGAGTTGCTTGAGGTGTTTTTGCAGCACCGGCGCGAGGTGGTGACGCGGCGCACCGTGTTTAACCTGCGCAAGGCACGCGAGCGCGGGCACGTGCTTGAGGGCTTGGCCGTGGCGCTGGCCAACATTGACGACTTCATTGCCATCATTCGCCAAGCGGCGACCCCGCCCGAGGCCAAGGCCGCGCTGATGGCCCGCGACTGGGACAGTGGCTTGGTGCGCCAAATGCTCACCCGCGCGCGCGAAGACGGCAGCACCGTCAACGCGCAAGACTACCGCCCCGACCACGCCGCCCCAGACGTAGGCCTCAACGCCAAGGGTTTGTACCGCTTGTCCGAGACGCAGGCGCAAGAGATTTTGCAAATGCGGTTGCAGCGCCTCACCGGCCTAGAGCAAGACAAAATTGTGGGTGAGTACAAAGACGTCATGGCCGAAATTGACGACCTGCTCGACATTTTGGCCAAGCCGCAGCGGGTGTCGCAAATTATTCAGGGCGAGCTTGAGGCGCTGCAGCAAGAGTTTGGTCAAACCAAGCTGGGGGCACGGCGCAGCACGATTGAACGCGACGCGCAAGAGCTGGCCACCGAAGACCTGATTACCCCCGAAGACGTGGTGGTCACGTTATCGCACGCGGGTTACATCAAAAGCCTGCCGCTTACCGAATACCGTGCCCAGCGCCGAGGCGGGCGCGGCAAGCAAGCCGCCGCCACCAAAGACGACGACTGGATTGACGAATTGTTTGTGGCCAACACGCACGATTGGATGCTGTGCTTCTCTAACCGCGGGCGGCTGTACTGGCTTAAGGTGTGGGAAGTGCCCGAGGGCTCACGCAACGCGCGCGGGCGCCCGATTGTGAACATGTTTCCGCTGCAAGACGGCGAAAAAATCAACGTGGTGCTGCCACTCACCGGCACCAACCGGGTCTTCCCCGGCGACCGCTTTGTGTTCATGGCCACGCGCAAGGGCACCGTCAAAAAAACCTCGCTCAGCGAATTCTCTAACCCGCGCAAAGCCGGCATCATTGCCGTTGACCTGGACGACGGCGACCACCTAATTGGCGCGGCACTTACCGCGGGCAGCCACGACGTGATGCTGTTTAGCGACGGCGGCAAGGCCGTGCGCTTTGACGAAAACGATGTGCGCCCCATGGGCCGCAACGCCCGCGGCGTGCGCGGCATGATGCTCGAAGAAGGCCAGAGCGTGATCGCCATGCTGGTGGCCGAGGACGAGCAGCAGAGCGTGCTGACCGCGACCGAGAACGGCTACGGCAAGCGCACCTCGATCACCGAGTACACGCGCCACGGCCG
>JALRBF010000173.1 GCA_023262365.1 Burkholderiaceae bacterium | reverse complement strand
GTCCACAGCAGCCACGCCATCATGCGGCGCACGTATTCCAGCTCAATGGCCAGCGGCTTGTTGATGCGCATGGCCCCCTGCACCCAGGGCGTGCCCAGGTGCAAGTAGCGCACGCCTTGCATTTCACTTAACGTCACATCGGCCTGCACCGGTGGGGAGGGCGCGTGCCCCATGGCTTACGCTGCCGCCACCCAGGGCGCCAGGCGCGGCAGGGCACGCACGGCATTGGCGGTGCTCAGGCGGGCCCACGCCGCAGGCGCCATGCCCAGGCGTGCGGCCACTTCGCGGCCAATGCGGGGCAGCTGCGCTGGGCTGTTGATGGCCTGCGCCACCCCCGCCTCGCGCTGCGCGCGCGGCACGTAAAGCCACTGCGGGGCAATGTCGGGCGCGTCGGTCTCAAGCACCCAAGCCTGTGGCGGCAGTGCCGCCAGTGCGCGGTGCAGCCGGTGCGCACCATCAAACGTGGCCGCACCGCCTACCCCCAAATGCAAACCCTGCGCCCACAAGCCTCGGGCCTGTTGTACGCTGCCGCTAAAGGCGTGGGCGATGCCCCGACGCACGCCCACACGGCGCAGCGCGGCCAACACCCGGTCGACCGCCCGCCGGGTGTGCACAATCACTGGCAAATCCAGCTCGCGGGCGAGTGCAAGCTGAGACTCAAACACCGTTTGCTGATGCGCCTGCGCCTGAGGTGTTTGCTGCGCCGGCTCCCAGGCGTCTAGGCCAATTTCGCCCACGGCCACCAGCCGCGTGTCGCCGCTTGCCGCGCGCAGCGCCTGCTCAAGGGCAAGCACGTCGTCGGTGCTGGCTTGGGCCGCGCACAGCGGATGAATGCCCAAGGCGTAAACGTCGCCGTGGGCGTGGGCCCAGGCCGCCACCGTGGCCCAGTTCGACCGCGCCACCGCTGGCACCACACATAGCTGCACACCGGCCTGCCCGGCTTGCTCGCGCCAAGTGGCCGAGGCTTGACCGTATTCGGCTGCGTCCCAATGGCAATGCGTGTCTACCCACACGGTGCCAACAAACCTTGCGCCATGCGCCACTGTTGGTCACACCGCGCGGCCAGTTCGGTGTCGTGCGTGGCTAGCACCAGCGCTGCCCCCTGCGCCCGCACCAACGCCAGCAGCGCGTCAAACACCTCGGCGGCCAAGCCCCGGTCCAAGTTGCCAGTGGGCTCGTCGGCAATCACGCAGCGCGGTTGTGTTACCAAAGCACGCGCCACCGCCACACGCTGGCGCTCACCGCCAGACAACTGCGCCGGCCGGTGCTGCAACCGATGTCCCAAACCCACGGCCTGCAAAGCCGCTGCGGCCGCCGGTGCGGCCTGCGCAGGCGTTTGCCGCCTAACCCAAAGCGGCATGGCCACGTTTTCTAGGGCGGTAAATTCGGGCAACAGGTGATGAAACTGGTACACAAAGCCCAGGTTGGCGTTGCGCCACTGCCCCACGGCGGTTTGCGACATGCCCGCCACCGCCTGCCCCAGCCACTGCACCTGCCCTTGGTCGGGCTGGTCCAGCCCGCCGAGCACGTGCAGCAGCGTGCTTTTGCCCGAGCCCGAGGCACCCAGCACCGCCACGCTTTGCCCGCTGGGCACGTCAATGTTTAGCCCACGCAGCACCTGCACCTGCGCGCTGCCCACGGCATAGGTTTTATGCAGGCCTTGGGCGCGTACCACGCTATTCATGGCGCAACGCCTCGGCCGGTTGCACCCGGCTGGCCATCCACGCCGGGTACAGCGTGGCCAACCAAGACAACACCAGCGACACCACCACCACCGGCACAATGTCAGCGGCCTGCGGGTCGCTGGGCATGGTGCTAATGAGGTACACGTCTTGCGGCAAAAACTGCGTGTGAAACAACGCCTCAAGCGCCGGCACAATCACGTCCACATGGGTGGCCACCAACAGCCCCACCCCCAGCCCCAGCAGCGTGCCCAGTGCGCCCACAATGGCGCCTTGCACCACAAAAATCGCCATGATGCCCAGCGGGCTCACGCCCAACGTGCGCAAAATGGCAATGTCGCCGCGTTTGTCTGTCACGGTCATCACCAGCGTGCTGACCAAATTAAACGCCGCCACGGCCACGATCAGCGTCAAAATAATGCCCATCATGCGTTTTTCTACCTGCACGGCGGCAAACCAAGTGCGGTTGGTTTGCGTCCAGTCTCGCACCACGTAGTCTGCGCCCAGCAACCCCTGCACCGCCGGGGCCGTGGCGCGCGCTTGCGACGGGTCTTGCAGCCGCGCCCGCACCCCCGCGGGGCCGGCCAGGCGCATCAAGCGCGCGGCATCGTCCACGTGCATCCACGCCATGGTGGCGTCAAACTCGTAGTGCCCGCTACGAAACACCCCCATCACCCGCACCGTGCGCAGACGCGGCATCAGCCCCGCCGGCGTGGGCTGCATGCTGGGCAGCATCAGCACCAGGCTGTCGCCACGCCCAACCCCCAAATTTTGCGCCAGCACCTGGCCCAGCACCACACCAAAGGCACCGGGCTGCAACTGCGCAAACACTTGTTGCGCCATGTCGCGCGCCAGCGCCGTAACCTGCGGTTCGCGCAGCGGGTCAATGCCGCGCAGCATCACGCCGCGCAGCACGTCGCCACGCGAGAGCAAGCCTTGCAGCGCCACGTAGGGCGCCGCGGCCACCACCTGCGGCAACGCTTGCAACCGGTTGGCCAAGACCTGCGGGTCGGCCAGCGCGGCGCCGTCTAAGCGCTCTACCTCAAGGTGCGGCAGCACCGAGAGCATGCGGTCGCGCACCTCGTGCTGAAAGCCGTTCATTACCGACAACACCACAATCAGCGCCGCCACCCCTAGGCAAATGCCCAGCATGGACACGCTGGAGATAAAACCAATAAAGCCGTTGCGCCGGCCGGCGCGGCGCGCCCGCGTGTAGCGCCACCCGATTCGCCAGGCAAAAGGTAAGGTCAAGCCGCTCATAATGCAGGCTGCATTGTGGCACCTTACATGCCGCCCAGCGTCCACGCCCAATTGAAAACCCTGCACCACCTTTTGCCCCACGCCCACTGGCAAGCCGCGCCCCAGGCCGGCGCCTGGGCCCCGTGGCGCCACGGGTTTAAGCTCGTGCAGCGCTGGCGGTGGCAGCCCGAGCATCCGCTGCTGCCGCACGAGCAGGCCCACGCCCACGCTGCCGGCCTGCACCCGCAGTGGCCGCAGTGGGCCGCGTGGCACAGCCAAAGCGCACACCCGTGCGCGCTCGTCAGCCCATGCCACTGGCAAGTTAATCCGCACCGCGTACAAATGACACCGCTGCCCGCTTCGCAACTTGGCGAGGCCACCTCTCGTGCCTTGTGCCACGCGCTGGCCGCGCTGTGCGCGCAAGACGGCTGGCAACTGCAATGGCTTGACCCCTACCACTGGCTGCTGCAAGCCGATGGGCTGCAGCACGTGCACACCATCAGCCCCGAGCGCGCGCTGCACGACGACCTACGCCCCTGGATGCCGCAATCCGACGCCCAACCCACGTTGGCCGCGGCGCTGCGTCGGCTCATGAACGAAGCGCCCATGCTGTTTTACGAACACCCCGCCAACTTGGCCCACACCGCGCAAGGCAAACTGCCCGTTAACGCCATTTGGATTCACGGCAGCGGCGGCCCCATTGCCGCACCCCAAGTTGAGGTGCTGGTGGCCCAAGACATGGCCTGGGCGGCCCTAAGCGGCCAGCCGCACGATTGGGCCCAAGCCTGGCAGCACGCGGCCCAGCACTGGCCACGGTGGCAAGCCTGCATACAAAGCGGCCAACCGCTTTGGCTGCACGTGGGCGGGGCACAACACGCCAACAGCTGGCAGTGGGCGCCGCCGCCGCGCTGGCGCCAGCGCATCGCGCGCTGGTTACCCACGCCATCGGCTCACCCCGTCCAGCACTGGTTGCAGGCATGAAGCTGCTGACCCGAGACGCCCCGCCGCGCGCCGCCTGGCAGCTTGAGCAGCACGGCGCGCCGCCGCTGCTGGCACGGTTGTGGGCCGCGCGTGGCGTAACCAACCCCGCCGACATGGACGACGCCCTAGAGCAACTGTTGCCCCCGCACACGTTGCTTGGCCTGGAGGCGGCCGCCCAGCTCTTGGCCCACGCCGTGCAAACCCAGCGCCGCGTGTGCGTGGTGGCCGACTACGACTGCGACGGCGCCACCGCCTGCGCCGTGGCCGTGCGCGGCCTGCAGCTGCTTGGCCTAAGCGCCGACTACCTGGTGCCCGACCGGCTGGTAGACGGCTACGGGCTTACCCCCGGCATCGCGCAGCGCGTGGCCGACACCGGGGCCGACATCCTGATGACGGTGGACAACGGCATCGCCAGCCTCGACGGGGTGGCGCACGCCAACGCCTTGGGGCTGCAGTGCGTCATTACCGACCACCACCTGCCCGCCCTGGTGCAAGGCCAGGTGCAGTTGCCCGAGGCCGCCGCCATCGTCAACCCCAATCAGCCCAACTGCGGATTTGCCAGCAAAGCGCTGGCCGGGGTCGGCGTCATGTTTTACGTGCTGCTGGCCACCCGCGCCGCGCTGCGCGCCGCCGGGCACTTTGGCAACGGCGAGCAACCCCGGCTTGACAGCCTGCTGCCCCTGGTGGCTTTGGGTACCGTGGCCGACGTGGTGCCGCTGGACAGCAACAACCGCCGTCTGGTGGCCCAAGGCCTACGCCGCTTGCAGCGCGGCGGCGCACCCCCGGGCATGCTGGCGCTGCTGCAAGTCGCCGGCAAAGCCGCCAGCGACGTACGCACCGAAGACCTGGGCTTTGTGCTGGGCCCACGCATCAACGCCGCAGGCCGGCTGGCCGACATGCGCGTGGGCATTGCCTGCTTGCTCACCCAAGACGCCAGCCAAGCCGCCGCGCACGCCGCCGAGCTCGATGCCATTAACCGCTCACGCCGCAGCATTGAGGGCGACATGCGGCAACAAGCCATGGAACTGGCCCAGCGCGCCATTGACCAACACCCCACCGGCGCCAACCCGCTGCCCTCGGCGCTGTGCATTTTTGACCCCAGCTTTCACGAAGGCGTGGTGGGCATTGTGGCCGGGCGTATCAAAGACCACTGGCACCGCCCCACCTTTGTGTTTGCGCGCAACCACCAAGTCCCCAGCGGGCCCATGCTCAAAGGCTCGGGCCGCTCGGTGCCCGGCTTTCACCTGCGTGACGCGCTGGACGCCGTGGTCAAACGCCACCCCAACCTACTCAGCCGCTTTGGCGGCCACGCCATGGCCGCGGGCTGCACCCTGCCCGAGCACGCCCTACCGGCCTTTGCCCAAGCGTTTGAGCAAATCGCCACCGAATGGCTAGGCCCCACCCCGGCCGAGCGCAGCTTGCTTACCGACGGCGCGCTGCCGGCCGACTCGCTCACCGTTGAGACCGCGCGCCAACTGCGCGACGCCGTGTGGGGCCAAGGCTTTGCCGCGCCGGTGTTTTGCAACGAAGTGGCCGTGCTACGCCAAAAACTCGTGGGCCAAGGCCACACCCTGCTTAGCGTAACGCTGCACAACCAACGCCTAGACGCCATTTGGTTTGGTCACACCGACCCCCTACCCGCTCGCGTGCAACTGGCCTATCGCCTTGAGCTTGACACCTGGCAAGGCAACGAGCGCTTGCGCCTGCGTGTGGAGCACGCCAGCGCCCTACAATAGCGCAGTGATACGCGCTGACCTACATTGCCATAGCACCGCCTCAGACGGAACCTTAACGCCGGCCGAACTGGCCACGCGCGCCAAAGCCGCTGGCGTGAGCCTGTGGGCCCTTACCGACCACGACGACCTCAGCGGCCAAAGCCAAGCCCTGCAAGCCGCCGCCGCGTGCCAGTTGCCATTTTTGTGCGGCGTTGAAATCTCGGTCTCATTTGCCGACGTCACCGTACACATCGTGGGCTTGGGTATCGACCCCGAGCACCCCACCCTGGTTCAAGGCCTAGCCCATACCCGCAGCGGCCGCGAGCGCCGCGCCCAAGCCATGGCGCAAGGCTTGGCCCAAGTCGGCATTACCGGCGCCTACCAAGGTGCGCTGCAATACGTGGGCAACCCCTCGCTCATCTCTCGCACCCACTTTGCCCGCTTCTTGGTGGCCAATGGGCATTGCCAAGATACCAACGAAGTCTTTCGCCGCTACCTCACCCCCGGCAAACCCGGCTACGTGCCGCACCAATGGGCCACGCTGGGCAACGCGGTGCAGTGGATCACGCAAGCCGGCGGCATCGCGGTGGTGGCCCACCCGGCGCGCTACCCCTTTAGCCCCAGCGCCGAATACGCGCTGTTTAGCGAATTCAAACAACACGGCGGCCAAGCCGTTGAGGTTGTTACCTCAGCCCACACCGGGGCCGATGCCGCGCGCTACGCTGACCTAGCGACCGAATTTGGCCTGCTCGCCTCCACCGGCAGCGACTTTCATAGCCCCACCGAAAGCCGCTGCGATTTGGGCTCGATGCCACCCCTGCCCGGTCAGGTCACCCCCGTGTGGGAAGCCCTGCAACACCGTGTGCACTAACCCGCCTACTGGCGCCGCGGGCCCCGCCCGCCCTGCGGCAGCATGACCGCGCGGCTCACCGTTCACCCCACCCACCCGCAAGCGCGACTGCTACAGCAAATCAGCGCCGGCCTGTTCAAAGGCGACGTGGTGGCGCTGCCCACCGACACCGCCTACGCCCTGGTGTGCGCGCTGGACGACAAAAACGCCGTGGCCCGCCTGCGCCGCCTGCGCGGCATTGACGACAAGCACCACCTCTCGCTGTTGTGCCCCGACCTCTCTGCCTTGGCCACGCTGGCGCGCGTCAACAACCCCCAGTACCGCTTGCTCAAAGCCGCCACCCCCGGGGCGTTTACCTTCATTCTTGACGCCAGCAAAGAAGTCCCCCGCCGCGTCAGCCACCCCTCGCGCAAAACCATTGGCCTGCGCGTACCCAGCCACCCTGTGCCCCAAGCGCTGCTGGCGCTTCATGGCCAAGCCGTGATTGCCAGCACCCTCATCCTGCCCGAGCAGTCTGAGCCACTCGACGACCCCGACGACGTCCTGCAAGCGCTCAAAGGCCAAGTGGACACCGTGGTCGACGCTGGCCCCTGCCCAGCGCAAGCCTCAACCGTGGTTGACCTAACCCCCATGGCAAACGAACAAGCCCCGGTGCTGCTGCGTCGTGGCGCCGGTGACCCGGCCCTGATTGGTTTGGGAGAATAACGCCATGGCCATCGAGTCGCTCATTCAAACCCTTGCCGTGTTTGCCTTGCCCGTGGTGTTGGCCATTACCCTGCACGAAGCCGCCCACGGCTACGCCGCGCTACGCCTAGGCGACGCCACGGCCTACATGCTGGGCCGCGTCACGCTTAACCCCGTGGCGCACATTGACTGGATAGGTACCGTGGCCATGCCCATTGCGCTGTTTTTGGTCAGTGGTGGGGCGTTTTTGTTTGGCTACGCCAAACCCGTGCCGGTACGCTTTGACCAACTGCGCCACCCCAAGCGCGACATGATTTGGGTGGCTTTGGCTGGCCCCGCAGCCAACCTGGCACAAGCGGCGGTGTGGATTGTGCTGGCCTACGCCCTGGCCGCCAGCGGCCTAGACGAAGCGTTTTTGGTGCGCATGGCCGGCGCCGGCGTGCTGGTTAATTTGGCTCTTTTTGCTTTCAACATGCTGCCGCTGTTGCCATTGGACGGTGGGCGCGTGCTCGTGGGCTTGCTGCCCCACCGCGCCGCCATGCAACTGGCGCAAACCGAGCGCTGGGGCCTGATACTGGTGTTGTTGCTGGTGCTCGTGGGCGTGATTGGCCCGTACTGGATGCTGCCCCTGATGCACCATACCGCCAGCGTGCTCGAGTGGCTGCTGCAGCCCCTGCGCTGGTTTTTGTTCTAACCTATTCTGTCGTTTGCTTACCCGGGTAACCGCACCATGTCTTTAACCGCCCAAGCCCCCAGTACCGCCCCAGCCAACCCCTCGCAGCGGGTTCTCTCAGGCATGCGCCCCACCGGCGCGCTGCACCTTGGGCACTACCACGGCGCCCTAAAAAACTGGGTTCGCCTGCAGCACCAACACACCTGTTTTTTCTTTGTAGCCGACTGGCACGCCCTCACCACGCACTACGCTGAGCGTCAGGCCATTGCCCAGCACACCACCGAAATGGTCATTGACTGGCTGGCTGCCGGGCTAGACCCCGAGCGTTGCACGCTGTTTTTGCAAAGCCGCCTACCGGAGCACGCCGAACTCTTTACCCTGCTGGCCATGGGCACCCCGCTGGGATGGCTCGAGCGCGTGCCCACGTACAAAGACCAACAAGAAAAACTCAAAGACAAAGACCTCACCACCTACGGCTTTTTGGGCTACCCCTTGCTGCAAGCCGCCGACATACTGATTTACCGCGCGCACTATGTGCCTGTGGGCGAAGACCAAGCCAGCCACGTTGAGCTCACCCGCGAAGCCGCACGCCGCTTCAACCACCTGTACGGCCGCACCCCCGACTTCGACACCCAAGCCCAAGCCATGCTGTTGCAAGTACTGGGCCCTGACGGAGCCAAACGCTTTGAAAAAAACCGCAAAAAATTTCAGCAAACCGGCGACGAAGCCGCCGCCACCACCACGCTTGACTTTGTGGCCACCCACAGCGGCTTTTCGCCCGAACAGCGCGAACACTTAAGCGGTTACTTTAAGGGCACCGGGCGCAGCCTATTGGTTGAACCGCAGGTGCTGCTTACCGAAGCAAGCAAACTCCCCGGGTTAGACGGCGCCAAAATGAGCAAAAGCTACGGCAACGCCATTGCCCTGCGCGAAGACCCCACCAGCGTCGCCACCAAAGTCAAGCGCATGCCAACCGACCCCGCGCGCGTCAAACGCACCGACCCTGGCAACCCCGAGCGCTGCCCGGTGTGGCAATTTCACAAGGTCTACAGCAGCCCCACCACCCAGCAATGGGTGCAGGCCGAATGCCCCAAGGCCGGCATAGGCTGCCTGGAGTGCAAACAACCCGTCATTGACGGCATACTGGCCGAGCAACAACCCATGCGCGAACGCGCCAAGCCCTACGAAGCCAACCCCGCGCGGGTGCGCGACATTTTGATGCACGGCAGCCAACGCGCCCAGCAAGTCGCCCAAGCCACCATGCAAGACGTAAGACAAGCCGCCGGACTTATGCGCTAAGGGTTCATCCCAGCTACTACCATTTGGCATACCTGCCATATGCCGGTATTATTCGTCAGTAGCATTTTTTCGTCACATAAACTAAGGTTTAGTACCTTTCTGCCGAGCATAAGACCATGAGCGTATTCATCATCGACGATCACCCCCTCATTCGCGACGCCGTGGCCATGGTGCTGCGCCGCCTGCGCCCCAGTGGCCTACCGGTCATTGAGCTCGAACGTCTTGGCCAAGTCTCGCAAGCCGTGGCCGAGCACGGCGAGCCTGCGGTCATACTGATCGACCTCAAGCTCCCCGACACCCACGGCGTATCGGGCGTGCGCGAACTGCGCCGCATGCTGCCCCACGTTAAGCTGGTGGTGTTTTCGGCCTCGCCATCGGCCGACTACGCCGACCTTGCCCGTGAAGCCGGAGCAGACGCCTACGTAGAAAAATCGCTGGGTGGTGCGCACATCAGCAAAGTCATTAAAGACTTTTTGCCCGCCGACACCTCCGAGGCCACCGACGGCCCCACCGTTCCCGAAAAACTCTCCAAACGCCAAAAGCAACTGCTGGCCATGCTCGACCGCGGCCTAAGCAACCGCGACATTGCCGACCACCTCAAAATCAGCGAACACACCGTTAAGGTTCACCTGTGGCGGCTGTTCCGTCGGCTTAACGTAAAAAGCCGCTCGCAAGCCAGCCACCTGGCACGCTCGGCCGGACTGATCGACTTCTAGCCACTGGTAGAATCCGCCGCTTGACCGCGCAGGAGAGATGGCAGAGTGGTCGAATGCGCCGGACTCGAAATCCGGTATACGGTTTTACCGTATCGAGGGTTCGAATCCCTCTCTCTCCGCCAGAACAAGTCCTGCTAACGCGATTGTTCGAGTGAGCAACTACGCCAAGCCCCGCACCACGCGGGGCTTTTTGCTTTGGGCGGTTGAGGAAATTTACGTAAACTGGGCCGCCCTTACCCGCGCGACCCGCGACTGTGTGCCTTTCATGTCGCAAATACTGTTTCAGTTCTTTATAAAAATTCTCGTGAACACCGACTTGATAGAAGTCGATGATCAAAAACTCCATGGGCGCGTTCTCAAGCAGCGCAAAAACAAGATGCAAGCCCCGGCTCGGCCACCCACCCGCCAACAAAGGCCAGTCGCGTTGCCACGCTTGGTGTGGTTTGTTGTGTGGTTCGCACCGCACCGTGTTTTAGCACAACCGCACGTCCCGACCCCGGCAAAACCCTAGGGGCATTCACCGCGTTGTGGCCGATACTTGGCCCGGGCGCGGTGGCGCGCCACCCAACCGGGGGCAAGGGTGAAGCGTCAAGAAGTTGATGTGTTGGTAGTGGGTTCGGGGGCTGGGGGCTTGGCCACGGCCGTGGCGGCAGCGCATCGCAAGCTGCAGGTGGTGGTGGCCGAAAAAGAGCCGGTGTTTGGCGGTACCACGGCGCGCTCGGGGGGGTGGTTGTGGATTCCCAACAATGGCCCGGCCAAGCGCGCGGGCATTCAAGACAGCGTGGAGCAAGCCACCACCTACCTTAGGCACGAAGCGGGCGCGCATTTTGACGCCGCTCGGGTGGCGGCCTTTTTGGAGGCCGGGCCCAAGGCCGTGGAGTTTTTTGAAACCCACACCGCGCTGGTGTTTGATTTAGGCCCGACCTTTGCCGACTACCACCCCACCGCCCCGGGCGGCATGGACGCCGGGCGCTCGATTGTGGCGCGTCCGTTTGATGGGCGCGAACTGGGCAAAGAAATTAAGCGTTTGCGCCCGCCGCTTTGGGAAATCACCATGCTGGGCATGATGATTGGCTCGGGCAAAGAGCTGCTGCACTTTTTTAACATCACGCGTTCACCCGTGTCGGCCTTTTTTGTGGTGGGCCTGGTGGCCAAGTACGCGCGCGACGTGCTGCTGCACGGCCGCGCCATGCGCTTAATGAACGGCAACGCCTTGGTGGCGCGGCTGGCCAAGTCGTGCTTTAACCAAGGCGTGCCAATCTGGACGTCCTCACCCGTGCAGCAACTGGTGCGCAATGCACAAGGGGTGGTTACCGGGGCCATCGTCAACCGCCCAGACGGGCCGGTACACCTTAGCGCGCGCCGTGGCGTGGTACTGGCCGCGGGCGGCTTTGCGCAAGACCCCGTGCGCCGCAAACAGCTCATGCCACACGCCCCTTCGGGGTACGAGCACATCTCGCCCGCGCCGCCGGGTAACACGGGCGATGGGCTGCGCCTGGGCGAGCGCGTGGGTGGCACGGTGCAAACCACGCTGCCGCACGCCGCGGCGTGGGTACCCATTTCGCGCCCGCCACGTGGCGACGGCACCTTGGGCACGTTTCCGCACTTTGTTGACCGCTCCAAACCCGGCGTGATTGCGATTACGCGCTCGGGGCGGCGGTTTGTTAACGAAGCGCAAAGCTACCACGACTTTTGCCAAGCCATGGTGCAACGCTGCCAACAAGAAGGCGGCGAAGACGCCGAGCACGCGGCGTGGTTTGTGGCCGACCACAAAGCCTTTCGCCGCTACGGCCTGGGCTACGCCAAGCCTTCGCCGGTGCCGTACCAGCGGCTAATTCGGCAGGGCTACCTGATTCAAGGCCAAACCCTGCAACACCTTGCCCAGCAAATCGGCGCCAACGCCGAGCAGCTTGAGCAAACCGTAGCCAACTTTAACCAACACGCCGCCCAAGGTCTTGACCCCGAGTTTGGCAAAGGCTCCACCGCCTACAACCGGTCGCTGGGAGACCCCACGCACCACCCCAACCCCTGCGTGGCGCCACTGGCCCAGGCGCCGTTTTATGCCGTACGCGTGTACGTGGGCGACTTGGGTACCTTTGCCGGTCTGCGCACCAACGAACACGCGCAAGTGCTAAATGCCAACGGGCAACCCATTGGCGGCCTGTACGCCGCAGGCAACGATGCCGCCTCCATCATGGGGGGCAACTACCCAGGCGGCGGCATCACGCTTGGGCCCGCGGTGACCTTTGGCTACATCGCGGCGCGTCACATGGCCCAAGTCACCGATTAAGCCGAGCCAAGCCCCTAAGGTGCACCCCGCGGCCACGCTGACGCGCCGCCCAGCGCGGGCTATAAGCCCCAGCCAGCGCCCGCGCCCAACAACGTGGCCACGCCCAGGGCGGCAAATAGGGCGGCCGCCAGGGTGTGCACCAGACGCGTGGGTATTTTGTTGGCCAGTTTGTCGCCCAGTAGCACGGCGGGCACGTCGGCAATAAGCATGCCCAGCGTGGTGCCCGCCACCACCAGCACGGGGGTGGCGTAATGCGCGGCCATGGCCACGGTAGCGATTTGGGTTTTGTCTCCCATTTCGGCCACAAAAAACGTGACCAACGTGGCGCCAAACACGCCCAGTTTGTGCGCCACTTGCGTTTCTTCTTCTTCAATTTTGTCGGGTATCAGCGTCC
>JALRBF010000160.1 GCA_023262365.1 Burkholderiaceae bacterium | reverse complement strand
GTAAGGGGGCGGGCTACGACAAAGCCGAGGCCGACCCGATCGCCTACCACGGCCCGGGCAAGTTTGATCCGTCGGTGGGCCTTAAGCCGCCAGCGCAGCCGGGTAAGCCCACGTTTTCGCAAATTTTTGGCCAGTGGTTGTGCGACCAGGCCGAGGCCGACCCGCGTTTGGTGGGCATCACCCCGGCCATGCGCGAGGGCTCGGGCATGGTGGCCTACGCCAAGCGCTTTCCCGACCGCTACCACGACGTGGGCATTGCGGAGCAGCACGCTGTCACCTTTGCCGGGGGCATGGCTTGCGAGGGGCTCAAGCCCGTGGTGGCCATTTACAGCACGTTTTTGCAGCGCGGCTACGACCAGCTGATTCACGACGTGGCGCTGCAAAACTTACCCGTGGTGTTTGCCTTGGACCGCGCCGGGATTGTGGGTGCCGACGGCGCCACGCACGCAGGCGCCTTTGACATCCCCTACTTGCGCTGCCTGCCTAACATGGGGCTGGCTTGCCCGTCGGACGAGCGTGAATGTCGCCAACTGCTGTGCAGCGCCTTCGCCCAAAACAACCCCGTGGCGGTGCGCTACCCCCGGGGCAGCGGCACGGGCGTAGACGCTGGGGCCGACCTGACGCCTTTGCCCTACGGTAAAGGGGTGTGGCAACGACAAGGCAAGGGTCTGGCGGTGCTGGCCTTTGGCACGTTGCTGCACGTGATCAAGCCATTGGCCGAGGCCAACGGCTGGTCGCTGGCTGACATGCGTTGGGTCAAACCGTTGGACGAAGACCTGGTGCTGCAAGCCGCTCGCACCCACCAGGGGCTGGTGACGTTGGAAGAAGGCGTGATTGCTGGCGGTGCGGGCTCGGCCGTGATGGAGCTGTTGCAAGCCCACGGCCTGAACACCCCGGTGTTGCAACTGGGCTTGCCCGACCAATTCATTGAACACGGCGACCCCGCCAAGCTGCTTGCCATGATCGGACTCGACGCTCAGGGCATGACGCAGCAAATACGCGCGCGTTTTGCCGACTTGATGACATCGGCTGCAAGCAGCACCAACTAATCTAGGGTATACCCTAGGTCGGGAAATCCACAGGGCGCGCCAAGTGCTCGGGTGTCGTTTCCTGCTCTATCATCTCGACTCTTATTTCAATCTCTGAATCGAGGAGTACGCGAATGGATCGTCGTTCAATCATCACCACAGCAGGGGCCGTTGGCGCCGCTGGGTTGCTGGCTGCGTGTGGCAAAGAGGAAGCCAAAGCGCCCGCGGCACCCGCGGTACAGACCGGCGGCGAATCCGTTCGCTGGCGTTTGGCATCGAGCTTTCCTAAGGCGCTCGACACCCTGTATGGCGTGGCCGACGACATTGCCGAGTACGTGAGCGCGGCCACTGGCGGCAAGTTCACCATTACCCCTCACGCGCCTGGCGAGTTGATGCCCGCGTTTGGCGTGGTCGATGGCGTGCAGCAAGGCACCGTGGAGTGCTGCGTGACGGCACCGTACTACTTCTTTGGCAAAAGCCCAGCCTTTGCCTTAGGTTGCTCGATTCCGTTTGGCATGACAGCACGTCAGCGCTCGGCTTGGATGATGCAAGGCAACGGCGGCAAGCTGATGCAAGAGTTTTACGACAGCTACAACATCGTGAACTTCCCTTGCGGTAACACCGGGGCACAAATGGGTGGTTGGTACAACAAAGAAATCAAGAGCATGGACGACATTAAGGGTCTGAAGATGCGTATTGGTGGCTTTGGCGGCACGATCATGAAGGCCATTGGCGCTAACGCGCTCAACATTCCGGGCGGTGAAATTTATCAGGCTCTCGAAAAAGGTACCATTGACGCCTGTGAGTGGGTGGGCCCGTACGATGACATTAAGCTTGGTTTCAACAAAGTGGCCAAGTTTTACTACTACCCCGGCTGGTGGGAAGGTGGCCCGCAACTGGACCTGTTTGCCAACAAAGACGCGTTCAACAAGTTGTCCAAAGAGTATCAGGCGATTTTGCGTGCTGCGTGTTCGCAAGCTCTGCTGAACATGATTGCCAAGTACGACGCGCGTAACCCGCCGGCGCTGGCCCAGATTTTGGCCGGTGGCACGATTCTGAAGCAGTTGCCCAAGTCGGTGATGGACACCGCCTTTGCAGCGGCTAAGAAGAGCTACGCCGAACTCAGCGACACCAACGCCGAGTGGAAGA
>JALRBF010000101.1 GCA_023262365.1 Burkholderiaceae bacterium | reverse complement strand
TGTTTGCCCTGCCCACGTACTACGCCAAACTGGTGCAACCGGCCTAACGCCCCCGACATGAACCCCAGCGCACCCGGTTTGCTCAACCTTGCGGCGTACCACTTTGCGCCTATTGCCCACCCCACCCCGGTGGCCGCCGCGCTGCGTACCCAAGCTCAGGCGCTAGGCATTAAGGGCACCGTATTGGTTACCCCCGAAGGACTCAACGCTTTTTGGGCTGCCCCCGAGGCCGAGGCCCAAGCCATGCTGCAAGCGCTGCGCGATGTACCCGGCTTTGCGGCGCTTAAGGCCAAAGCCAGCTGGTCGGCGGCGTGCCCATTTAAGCGGCTAAAAGTTAAGGTCAAGCGCGAAATGATTCGCATGAATCACCCGGCCATTCAGCCCGGCCAAGGCCGGGCCCCCATCGTGGACGCGCCCACGCTGCAACGCTGGTTAGACCAAGGCCACGACGACCAAGGCCGCCCCGTGCGCATGCTGGACACGCGCAACGCCTTTGAAGTGGCGCACGGCCAGTTTGCCGGCGCCACCCACTGGGGCTTGGGGCAATTTACCGAGTTTCCGCAAGCCGCCCAGCAACACGGCCACGAACTGGCGCCCTACACCGTGGTGAGCTACTGCACCGGCGGCATACGCTGCGAAAAAGCCGCCCTCTACATGCACACGCTGGGCTTAACCAACGTGTGGCAGCTCGAAGGCGGCATACTTGAGTACCTAGAGCGCACCAACGGCAAACACTGGCAGGGCAACTGCTTTGTGTTTGACGAGCGCGGGACGCTCAACGCAGAGCTGGCACCAGCCGCCAGTTCAGCAAATCTAGCGAACCAGGTACAAAGCTAGTTCGGAGCTACCGCGCTGCAAACCAGCGCGCCAGCAGGTCGCGCTCGGCCGGGGTAATGCCGGTGCTGTTGTTCATGGGCATGGCGCGCAGCACCACGGCTTGCTGGTGTATGGCCAGGGCGTGGGTGCGCATGTTGTCTAGGGTGTCCAGGCGCACGCCTTTCATTTGCACTTGGGCGTTGTGGCATTGCACGCAGCGCGCTTGCAGCACGGCCATGGCTTGGGCGTCAGCTACCGGGGCTTGCGCTTGGGCAGCGGCTTGTGGTGCAGGGCGCAGCCACACCACCAGCACGGCAATAAGCAGCACGCCCACCACGGCGTAGGGCGCCGGGTTGGCGCGTTTGCCTTGTTTGTGGGCGTGGCGCAGCACAAAGTACTGGCGTATCAGCGCACCAGCGGCCATCATCACCAGCAGCACAGTCGTGTTGTGAGCGTGGGCGTACACCATGCTGTAGTGGTTGCTGAGCATGGCAAACAGCACCGGCAGAGTGAAGTAAGTGTTGTGCACGCTGCGCTGTTTGCCGCGCTTGCCGTGGATAGGGTCAACCGGTTGGCCGTTTTGCATGGCGCGCACCACTTGGCGCTGGCCCGGGATGATGACAAAAAACACGTTGGCGCTCATGGTGGTGCCCAGCGTGGCACCAACAATCAAAAACGCCGCGCGCCCCGCAAACCACTCGGTGGCCAGCCAGGAGGCTAGCGCCACCACCAGCGCCACGGCCGTGCCCACCACCAGGTCGCCACGCGGGCCTTGGCCTAGGGTGCGGCATATTAGGTCGTACAGCAGCCAAAACACCACCAAAAACGCCAGCGCCAGCGCGCCGGCCTGCCACGGCTGCCAGGGCACCAGGTTGGGGTCAATCAGGTAGGTTTGCGCCTGCCACAAGTAGCTAATGGCAAACAGCGCAAAGCCCGACAGCCAGGTGGTGTAGCTCTCCCAGTAAAACCAGTGCAGGTGGGTGTGGATTTTTTTGGGCGCCACCATGTACTTTTGCGGGTTGTAAAAGCCCCCGCCGTGTACCGCCCACATGGCGCCGTCTACGCCTTTTTCTAGCAAGTCGGGCGAGGTGGGGCGAATGAGGTTGTTGTCCAGAAACACAAAGTAAAACGACGACCCGACCCACGCAATGGCGGTGATGACGTGCAGCCAGCGCAGCAGCAGGTTGCCCCAGTCGAGTAGGTAAAGTTCCATGGTGCCCTGCGGTTACAAAAGACTGGAGCTTGCGGCCTGGGCGCTGGCCTGCGGGGCGGGTTGGCCCGGCGCGGCGGCTTGCTGCAACAGTTGGGCCACCACGCTGGCGGCAATAACTGCGGGCTGTTTGCCGTGTATGCCGGGCAGGCCAATGGGGCAGGTGATGTGCAGCAACGCGGCCTGGCTGTGGCCTTTGGCGCGCAGGCGGCGGGCAAAGGTGGCCCATTTGGTGGCGCTGCCAATCAGGCCCACAAAGGGCAAGTCGGCATGCGCGGCTTGGCGCTGCAAGCAAGCGTCGATGATGTCAAAGTCTTCGGCGTGGCTAAAGCTCATGACCAACACCAAGCTGCCCGCAGCCAAATCGCGCACGGCGCCGTGCACGGGCTGCGAGTGTTCGGCCCAAGTGTTGGCGGGCAGGGCGGCAGGAAAGATGTCGTCTCGGCTGTCAATCCAACGCACGTCAAAAGGCAGGTCGCGCATGGCCTGCACCAGCGCCAGGCCCACATGGCCGCCGCCAAACAGCGCCACGGGGGTGCGCACGGGTTCTAGCGCACGCAGCCGGGCGTGGTGGTCGCCAGCGGGCAAGTGGGTAAACGACAAATCCACCGCCCCCCCGCAGCATTGCCCCAGGCTGGGGCCGAGTTTGTGGTGGGTGTGCTCGGTGCCCACGGGCGGCTGGCCCAGCAGGTGGCGGGCGTGGGCGATGGCTTGAAACTCAAGTTGCCCGCCGCCAATTGAGCCGGCCACGGCGTGCGACCATACCAGCAGCCACGCGTCGGTGCCGCGCGGCACCGAACCCTGCACGCGCACCAC
>JALRBF010000053.1 GCA_023262365.1 Burkholderiaceae bacterium | reverse complement strand
GCCTTTAAGCCGGTGCTTGGGCTCGTTGCGCTCGCTCGCGCAGCACGCGGTGCAAAATTTTTCCGGTCGTGTTTCGTGGCATCTCGTGGGCGTCAATCAAGCCAACGTGGCTTGGCACCTTGTATCGCGCCAGTCGCTTGGCGCACCACGCGGTCAGGTCGTCTGCAGTGGCGTGGCGCCCCTCGTGTAACACCACAAAGGCGTGTACGGTTTCACCCCATTTTTCATGCGACACACCGATGACGGCGACATCGCGAACAGAGGCGTGTGCGCCGAGCACGGACTCGACTTCAGACGGGTAAATATTTTCGCCACCACTGATGATCATGTTGCTCTTGCGGTCAACTAGGTACAAGTAGCCCTGCGCGTCTCGGTAGCCCATGTCGCCCACCGAGCACCAGTCACCGCGGCGCGCTTGTTGCGTTTTTTCCTCCAGTCCCCAGTAGCCGTCAAAACTGTAGGCTGTGTTGGAATAAATCTCGCCCACCTCGCCGTCGGGTACCTCGTTGCCGTCTGCATCCATTACCTTAACCGGGGCCGAGTACGCCCATTCGCGGCCGATTGAGCCCAAATGGTCCAGCTGTTCATGGGGCCTGAGTAAAGTGACCCACCCAGCCTCGGTGGAGCCGTACAACTCGTACAACGCGCTGGCGTGGAAAAACCGCAAAATGGCTTGCTTAGTTTCTTTGCGCACCGGCGCCGACGAGACCATGAGCTTGCCAACCGAGGCAACGTTGTATTGGGCTTTTATGTCGCTGGCCAAACCCAGCATCATGATGTAGTGCGTGGGAACCAGCGAGGTAAAGGTGATTTGTGCACTTGATAACAGCGCAAGCAGCTTGTGCGCGTCAAAGCTACGCGAATCGTCAATGATGCAAGTGGCCCCTAAGTGCGCAAAGGTGTGGCTGAAGTACAGCGAGTTGGCATGGCAAAGCGGCATCACAATTAGTGCGCGGTCCGAGGCGTCAAACCCCATTTCAACCGCGGTGGCCATGGCAATGAGCGTGCTGCCTTGATGGCTACGTATTACGCCTTTGGGGTTGCCGGTGGTCCCCGAGGTGTACATCAGCGCGCTGGTGTCGCTGGGGTGAACCACGGGCAAACCCTGCGCCGCCGGGGGTTGGTGAAACAGCGACTCATACGGCCGCCACATGGGGGGTGGCGAGTCAAACAGGGCAACGAGGGCCAAATAGGTAAACTCAGCCAACAAACCGCTTTCGATCAGGTGGTTGGCAAATTCGCGCTGCGCCAGCAAACACCGGGCGCCCGAATCGTTCAAGATGTAGGCCACTTCTGGCGGGCTGAGGCGAAAGTTGATGGGCACCACCACCAGGCCGGCACGCGCCAGACCCGCATAAATTTCCATCCACTCCACGCCATTGGCCGCCAGCACCGCCACGCGGTCGCCTTTGTTCAGCCCCATATGGGCGAGCCCGTTGGCCAGTGCGGTGGCGCGTTGGTCCCACGCTGCGTACGTGAGCTCGCGGGAAGAATCTTTTATCGCCAGGGCATGCGGCCGAATGCGGGCGTGGTTTTTAACGGCGTCTGAAAGGGTAGGCAGAGGCATGGGTGGCGCTTTCTTGTCGCTTAGTTTGGTCTTGATATACTGTATTCTGAATTCAGAAAAAGCAAAGGTCAATCCCATGAGTGACGCCACCGTCGGCCCCCATTCAAGTGCTGCTGCCATTGCCCGTTACCTCAAAGCGCAGGGGGTTACGCGGGTGTTTGCGCTGTGCGGAGGCCACATCATGCCCATATGGATGCGCCTGCATGCCGAGGGCATCGCCATCGTAGATGTACGTGACGAGCGCGCCGCGGTTTACATGGCACACGCGCACGCCGAGGTTTCGGGGCAACTGGGTGTGGCATTGGTCACGGCCGGCCCGGGCGTCACCAATGCCATGACCGGCGTGGCCAACGCGCACGTGGCGCGGGCCAGCGTGTTGGTGCTCTCGGGCGCACCGCCGAAGGCCCAAGAGAACCGGGGTGCCTTGCAAGACATACCGCACCCCGAGTTGCTCAAGCCCATCACAAGATACGCCCGAACCGTTAGACACCCTGATTTGGTGTTGCAAGAGATGGATGAGGCGTGTGCGCGTGCGCTGGGGCACGGGGGTGAGCCAGGCCCGGTGTTTTTGGATTTTCCGGTGGATACCCAACGCGGCCAGCCCGCGCCCGCCACGTGGTTACCCGAGCGGTTTGAGCGGCGAACCAAGCCCGTGCTGCTGCCTTGCCCAGCGGACATTGAGCGGGCCGTGGAGCTGCTTTGGCAGGCGCAGCGGCCGTTGGTTATCACGGGGCATGGGGCCAAGTGGGTTGGCCCCGAGTTGATTGAGCTTTTGGATCGAACCGGGGCGGTGTATCTGGATACGGCCGAGAGCCGAGGGCTCGTACCCGGTCATCACCCCGCCCACGTGGGGGCGCTTAGGGGCGCCGTGATGGGGCAGGCCGATGTGGTGTTGTTGCTCGGGCGCAAACTCGATTTTCAACTGGCGTACGGCTCGCCCGCCGTTTTTAAAGACACACGGTTTATACGCGTTGCCGACCACCCCGCCGAGCTCAGAGACAACCGGCGAGGGGCGGTGGAGGTGTTGGCCTCGGTCGACGAGGCGATTAAGGCCATGCTGCGCACGGCTGGCAACCGCACCGGGGCCAGTTACGTTGCCGATTGGCGCGAGCCATTGAACCAAAAGCACGTGGCGCGCTCGAGCGCCTACTTGGCGGCCATGCACCAGGAGCCGCCCGGCCGCGATGGCCTAATGCACCCCAACCGCCTGCTTGCCGCGCTGCGCGACGCCGTGGGCCCGAATGCGACCGTGGTGGCCGATGGGGGAGACTTTTTGAGCTTTGCCCGGGTTGGTCTACCCGGCAAAACCTATTTGGACCCTGGGCCGCTGGGCTGCATTGGGGTGGGAACCGCGTTTGGTATTGCAGCGAGCTTGCATGACGCAAGCCACCCGGTGGTGGTGGCCACCGGCGACGGCGCCTTTGGCTTTAACGCCATGGAGGTATGCACGGCGGCGCGGCACCAAGCGCCGGTGCTGATCGTGGTGGCCAACAACGGCGCGTGGGCCATTGAAGTGCGCGACCAGGCCGAAACGCACGGCAAGGTGGTGGGTACCAAACTGCAATTTGCCAACTACGCGGCCATGGCCCAAGCCTTTGGATTGCACGCGGCACGCGTGTCTGACCCGGCGGCCTTGCCCGATGCCATTCACACCGCGTTGACCCATTTACCCGCCTTACTGGACGTAACCGTGACACCTGAGGCGGTCTCGTCTGACGCCAAATCGGGGCTGGCCTGGGTGCCCAATTTGCAGGCCCTTAAAACATGGGATGACGCCGAGCAGGCCTGGCGGGCGTGACCGGCTGGTTCATACGTTACATGTGCCGGTGTGGCGACCCTGCGAAGGGTAAGCCGGGCTATCGGT
>JALRBF010000341.1 GCA_023262365.1 Burkholderiaceae bacterium | reverse complement strand
TGCGCGACGCCACTTGGGACCACTACATTGAAAACGGCCCCATCCAAGCGATTGAGGCGGTGCAAGCCATCACGGGTGCGCCCACCATCAACGCCCTGGGCTTTTGTGTGGGCGGCACCATGTTGGGCACTGCGCTGTCGGTGCTGCATGAGCGTGGTGAGCATCCGGTGGCAAACGTCACGTTTCTCACCACGCTGCTTGATTTTGCGCACACCGGCGTGTTGGATGTGTTTATTGACGAGGCCTTTGTGCAGTACCGCGAGCGCCAGTTTGCCGACGGCGGCGTGTTGCCTGCGCGCGAATTGGCCAATACGTTTTCGTTTCTGCGCCCCAACGATTTGGTGTGGAACTACGTCACAGGCAACTACCTCAAGGGCGAAGAGCCCCGGCCTTTTGACTTGCTCTACTGGAACGGTGACAGCACCAACTTGCCTGGGCCCTACTACGCGTGGTACCTGCGCAACTTGTACCTTGAAAACCGCATGGCCAAACCCGGCCAATGCGTGGTCGCCGGTGAGCGCATCAACTTGGGTGCGGTGCCCACGCCGGCGTTTTTCTATGGTTCACAAGAAGACCACATCGTGCCCATTGCGGGGGCCTACAAGAGCATGCAGCTATGGGGTGGGCCCAAGCAATTCGTGATGGGGGCCTCGGGGCACATTGCCGGCGTCATTAACCCGCCGGCCAAAAACAAGCGCTGCCACTGGACTGCTGCGCAAGCCGACCTCGGCGCCCCCCTGGACGCGTGGCAAGCCCAGGCAACCCAAGCGCCGGGCAGCTGGTGGCCAGTGTGGCATGAGTGGTTGGCGTCGCGTTCGGGCAAACAGGTGGCCGCGCCCAAGACACTGGGCAAGGGCAGCAAGGGCCCCTACCGGGTACGCGAGGCAGCACCTGGAAGTTTTGTTAAGGTAAGGGCAACATAACGGTTGCTTAAATTCAACCTAAGGAGGAGACGAAAAATGAAAGACATCGTAATTGTGGCCGCCACCCGCACCGCCGTGGGTAAGTTTGGCGGCAGTTTGGCCAAAATGCCCGCCACCGAGCTTGGCGCCCAGGTGGTGGCCGCGCTGCTGGCACAAACTGGCGTTGAGCCCGAACGCATTGGCGAGGTGATCATGGGCCAAGTGCTGGCCGCCGGGGCGGGGCAAAACCCCGCGCGCCAGGCGTTAATGAAAGCCGGCTTGCCCAAAGAGGTACCCGGGCTGACCATCAACGCGGTGTGTGGCTCGGGTCTTAAGGCCGTGATGCTGGCCGCGCAAGCCGTGGCCACGGGCGACAGTGACATTGTGATTGCCGGCGGCCAAGAGAACATGAGCGCCTCGCCCCACGTGCTGGCGGGCTCACGCGATGGCCAGCGCATGGGTGACTGGAAGATGCTCGACACCATGATTGTCGATGGCTTGTGGGACGTATACCACCAGTACCACATGGGCATCACCGCCGAAAACGTAGCCAAGGCACACGGCATCACGCGGGATATGCAAGATGCCTTGGCGCTGGCGAGTCAGCAAAAAGCCGCGGCAGCGCAAGACGCCGGGCGTTTTGTTGACGAAATCACGCCCGTAACTATTCCGCAGCGTAAGGGAGAGCCCTTGCGCTTTGACGCGGATGAATTCATCAACCGCAAGACGGGTGCTGAGGCGTTGGCTGGGTTGCGCCCAGCCTTTGACAAAGCCGGCAGCGTCACCGCGGGTAACGCCTCTGGCATCAACGACGGCGCCGCCGCGGTCATGGTGATGGAGGCCGCGCGCGCGCAGCAGCTGGGTTTAACCCCGTTGGCCCGCATCGCCGGCTACGGTACCGCCGGCTCGGACCCCGCCACCATGGGCATGGGCCCGGTGCCAGCCACGCAAAAAGTGCTGCAGCGCACCGGCTGGAAGACCGCTGATGTCGACTTGTTTGAGCTCAATGAGGCCTTTGCCGCGCAGGCCTGCGCGGTCAATCAGGCGCTGGATATTGACCCGCAAAAGGTCAACGTCAACGGCGGGGCGATTGCCATTGGACACCCCATTGGCGCCAGTGGCTGCCGCGTGCTGGTGACGCTGCTGCACGAGATGCAACGCCGCGGCGCCAAGCGCGGCGTCGCTGCTTTGTGTATCGGGGGTGGCATGGGCGTGTCGTTGGCGGTTGAGCGCTAGGGTTTTATTTAATTTTTAAGGAATCGAACATCATGAATCAGAAAGTAGCCTACGTCACCGGTGGCATGGGAGGCATTGGAACGGCCATTTGCCAGCGCTTGCACCAAGATGGCTTTAAAGTGATTGCCGGTTGTGGCCCAAGCCGCGACTACGACAAGTGGTTGAACGAACAAAAAGCCTTAGGCTTTACGTTTTACGCCTCGGTGGGCAACGTGGCCGAGTGGGCCAGCACCGAAGAAGCGTTTGCGCAGACCAAAAAAGCGCACGGCCCAATTGACGTGCTGGTCAACAACGCCGGTATCACGCGCGACCGCATGTTCGTTAAGATGACGCGCGACGATTGGGATGCGGTGCTCTCCACCAACCTCACCAGCATGTTCAACGTCACCAAGCAAGTGGTACCCGACATGGTGGAGCGGGGCTGGGGGCGCATCATCAACATCTCGTCGGTGAACGGCGAAAAAGGGCAAGCCGGACAAACCAACTACTCGGCAGCCAAGGCCGGCATGCACGGCTTTACCATGGCGTTGGCGCAAGAAATGGCGAACAAGGGCGTGACCGTTAACACCGTGAGCCCAGGCTACATCGGCACCGACATGGTTAAGGCCATTCGGGCCGACGTGCTCGAAAAAATCGTGGGCACGGTGCCCGTGAAGCGACTGGGTGAACCGTCAGAAATTGCCTCCATCGTGGCTTGGCTGGCTGGCCCCGAGAGTGGCTATTCAACGGGAGCAGATTTTTCGGTCAACGGCGGCTTGCACATGGGTTAAGCCGTTGAGGTCGGCGCTGCCACTTGACAGCACCGACCGCCAAAAGCCCTTACGATGTCGCCCATGACAGCGACCGCCTCCACCCATCCTGCCGCCGGCGTTGAGCCAACTGCGGTGCCTTGGCGCCAAGACGCCGGCATCATCGGCTTGGTGGGTTTGGCTCATGCCAGCAGCCATTTTTCGCATTTGTTGCTGCCGCCGTTGTTTCCGTTGCTCATGGCAGACTTTGGCCTAAGCTATGCCCAGCTGGGGGCCTTGGTCACCACGTTTTTTGTGGTCTCCGGGGTGGGGCAGGCGTTGTCTGGATTCTTGGTCGACCGTGTGGGCGCACGGCCGATTTTGTTTCTTTCGATTTTGCTCTTTGCCCTGGCCGCTGGTGTGGCGGCCTTAGCCAATGGCTATGTCATGTTGATGCTCTCGGCCCTTTTGGCTGGGCTGGGCAACGCGCCGTTTCACCCCGTTGACTTCTCGATTCTTAACCAACGTGTCTCGGGCCCCAGGTTGGGGTATGCCTTTAGTGCGCATGGCTTGGCGGGTAATTTGGGCTGGGCACTGGCCCCGGTGGGTTTGGTTACCCTAGCCACCTGGTTTCACTGGCGGGTGGCCATGGTGGCAGCGGTGTTGCTGTACGCCTTGGTGCTCCTGGTGCTGTGGCGTTATCGGCATCTGTTGCACACCCATGCCGTCAGTGGCAAACGCGCCCCGGCGGGCACGGTGCCAGCGTCGTCGATGGCGTTCATGCGTTTGCCAGTCGTGTGGTGGTGTTTTGCTTTCTTCTTTCTCTCAACCATGACGTTGGCTGTGGTGCAAAGTTTTGCCCCGTCCATTTTGCAGTCGGTGCATGGCGTGGGTCTGCAGGCTGCATCGGCCACACTCACGGCATACATGCTATGCGGCGCGGTGGGTATGTTGTTGGGCGGTGTGGTCACCGCCCGCGCCAGTTACCGCAGCAACCACGTGGTGGCCGCGGCGTTGGTCATGGGAGCGGTGTTGATGGTGGCCGCGGCCTCGGGGTTTGGCGGTGGCGTGGGCGCCATGGTGGCCCTGGCCGCAACCGGCTTTGCCGTGGGCGTGGGCGGCCCAAGCCGCGACTTGATGATCAAACAAGCTACCCCCAAGGGAGCCACCGGGCGCGTTTACGGCACGGTGTACTCGGGCTTGGATGCAGGCTTTGCAGTCTCCCCCGCGTTGTTTGGCCTGATGATGGACCAGGGCTGGTACCAGGCCACGTTGGCAGGGGCGGGATTTACCCTGCTGTTGGCGGTGGTCGCGGCACTGGCAGTGGGTCAGCACACCGCGACCTCGGCTTCATGAAAGGTGTTGATTGACCAATTTGGTCATTTCAAACATCGTGACCTGGTCTTTACCGAAAATTGGTTTGAGTTTGGCGTCGGCGTTGATGTTGCGTTTGTTCGCTGGGTCTTGCAGGTTGTGCTGCTTAATGTAATCCCACATGCGCTTGGTGACCTCGGTACGCGGCAAGGGCGTGCTACCCACTACCGCGGCCAACGCGGGGCTTGGGGTCATGGCTTTCATGAAAGCTGGGTTAGGGGCTCGTTTGCCGGTGGTGGCCATAGGTCTTCCTTTACGCAAAATATCGATGAATGTACGCTCGCGTGTTGCCACACGAGAGGTTGATACTACATGAGAACGCACCCAGTGGTTGTGAGGCGAAAGGGTCTTGATATGGGGATTTTCCTTAGTCCGCCCCATAAATCGTGCATTTTTTACCCCGGTGTACGCCTTTAGTTACCGCTAAGGCCCTTAATGAGCATGTAGCCTGCCAACACAAACAGCACGCTGGCGAACACTTTTTTTAGCTGGGCCACAGGCAACGCGTGCGAAGCGCGCACACCCAGCGGGGCCAAAAAGACACTGGCCAAGGCAATGATGGCCATGGCCGGTAGGTAAATGTAGCCCACTGCACCCTCGGGCAGACCGCTTTGTTGCGATCCGCTTACCACATAGCCCATTACGTTAAACAGCGCAATCGGCAGCCCCAGGCCCGCACTGGTGGCCACGGCCTGATGCACCGCCACGTTGCACCACACCAAAAACGGCACGCTAACAAAGCCGCCACCAGCGCCCACCATGCCCGAGAGAAAACCAATCACGCCACCAGCAACCCATTGACCGCTTGGCTTGGGCATGCCGCGCGCCGCGGTGGGTTTGGATTGACGAATCATTTGAAACGCCGAGAAGCCAACGAAGACAGCAAAAAACAGCGCCAGCCATTTGCCCTTGAGCAGTGAAAACATGCCCGCGCTGGCGAGTAGGGCGCCAATGAGCAAACCGGGGGTGAGGTGGCGCACGATGTCCCAGCGGATGGCGCCGCGCTTTTGTTGCGCGCGAATACTCGAGAGTGAGGTGAACACAATGGTGGCCATGGAGGTGGCGATGGCGACCTTGACTGCGGCGTCGGGTGGTAGGCCCCGCTGGCTCATGATGAAGGTGAGAAAGGGCACCAAGATCATGCCGCCCCCGATGCCCAGCAGGCCGGCTAAAAAGCCAGTGGCCACGCCCAAGAGCAGAAGTTCAACAATGAGGGGGGTGGACAGTGTCATGGTGTAAAGGGCTCGGTGATTCAGGCGCCAAAGGGGTGTTCACGGCGTGGGGCCGGGGCGCATTCCCGAACGCTGGGGTTCAGGTGGGCGAGGTCAGCAAGGCCTTGGGTTCATCTGACGCGAGATGCTCGCACCAGCCAAGCGATATTCCAAGCCCGCGCTCAATGAGCATTGGTTCGAGGAAATATTGACCCCGACGCCAGCCGCGAACCCTTCGATTGTAGGGGGCTTAGAGCAGGCGTCCGTCCTCGCCCAGCGCGCGGTCAAGTTTGGCAATCAACTCGCGCAGTCGAGCCGGCTCGGTCTCGCTGGGGCCGGGCGACGCGACGCTGGCTTGGCCGGTGGCGCTGGCTTGCGCTTGTTCCAGCTCAAACGCCAGGTTCAGCCCGGCGAGCACCGCGATGCGGTCGCGCGCCTTAATCTTTCCCGCGTCGCGCACCTTGCACATGGCTTGGTCCACACGCTGCGCAGCCGCGCGCACCACGTGTTCGTCGCCGTCGCTGCTGGCCAGCACATAGCCCTGGCCCATGATGTTGACTTCAATGCGCTGCGTCATGCCTCTTCATCCGGGTAGTGGGTGGCGTTGGGCACGCGGTCAATCAGCGTATCCAGCCGTTGGCGGGCCGCGGTCAGCCGCGAGCGCAACACGTCGCGCTCGTTGGCCAAGTGGTCTCGCTCTTGCTGCAACAGTTCGTAGGCCCGCTGCAGTTCGGCGTGGCGCAACAGCAAGCGCTCAACGCGCTCGGTCAGCGCTAGAAAGTCTGGGGACGCGCTCATGCCCCGCATTGTAGGGGCCGAGGAAAAAAATTACCCAATCTTGGTCAGCAGGCCGCCGTCCACGGGCAGCAAGGCGCCGGTGATGTACCTGGCCTCGTCCGAGGCCAAAAACACCGCGGCATGCGCCACGTCCCACGCCGTGCCCATTTGGCCATACAACGGCACCCGGGCGTCGCGCGCGCGCCGCACCACGTCGCGGTCCACGCCCTGTTCTCTGGCGCGGCGTTCAATCGCCATGGGGGTGTCCATCAGCCCGGGCAAGATGGCGTTGGCACGAATACCGTAGGGCGCGTTCTCGGTGGCTAAATGGTGGGTGAGGGTGTTCACCGCACCCTTGCTGGTTTTGTAGGCCACGGCGTCGGTGGCCACCATGGAGGAGGTGGACGAGACGTTGAGGATCACGCCGCTGCCTTGGGCGCGCATCAGCGGCAGCACGTGCTTGCAGGTCAAAAACATCCCGCGCAGGTTGAGGTTCATCAGGGTGTCCCACATGTCCACGGCCAGCGCCGCGGTCTCGGCGTCGCCCTCGGAGCGGCCCACGTTGTTGTACAAAATATCAATGCGTCCGAGTTGGCGCTGCGCCTCGGCCGCGATGCGCGTGCAGTCGCCCTCTTGGGTGATGTCGGCCTCGCAGGTGTGGGCTTGGCCCCCAGCCTCACGCACCATGGCCACGGTGGGCTCAAGCCATTCGCTGTTTTTGTCAACCAGCAGCAACCGAGCGCCTTCTTGCGCAAACCGCAGCGCCACGGCGCGTCCGTTGCCCATGGTTTGCCCCGGGGTTTGGCCAGCCCCCACAATCACCGCCGTTTTTTCCGCCAGACGCATGACGCTCTCCTTGTTCGTTTGGCCAAGAGGGCCGGGCGCTATCATAGGCCGGTGCCGTTGCCGTTCATGTCATCTGCGCGCCGCGACTGGGGCCCCCAGCGCGTGGTGTGCCTTACCGAGGAAACCACCGAGTGGCTTTACTTGCTGGGGCAGTCGCACCGCATTGTGGGGGTCTCGGGCTACACCGTTAGGCCGCCGCAAGCCCGGCACGAAAAACCCCGGGTCAGCGCCTTTTTAAGCGCCAAAATCGACAAAATTCTCGCGCTTGAGCCCGATGCGGTGTTTGGTTTTTCTGATTTGCAAGCCGACATTGCCTCGCAATTGGTGCGCGCGGGGGTGCAGGTGACGGTGTTTAACCAACGCAGCGTGGAGCAAATTTTTGCCATGCTGGCGCAGGTTGCCGCCATGGTGGGCTGTGCCGAGGCGGGCCTGGCCTGGATTACGCAGCGCCAGCAGGCGCTGGCGCAGATGCAGGCGGCCAGCCGCGGCATGCCGCGCCCCAAGGTATTTTTTGAGGAGTGGGACGACCCCCTCATCAGCGCGATTCAGTGGGTGTCGCAGTTGCTCGAGATTGCTGGGGCCGACGATTGCTTTGGCGAACTGGCGGCGCGTTCGTTGGGGCGCGACCGCATCGTTGCCGACCCCTGCGAGGTGGTACGGCGCGCCCCGGACATGGTGTTTGGCTCGTGGTGTGGCAAAAAATTTCGTCCCGAACGCGTGGCTGCGCGTCCCGGTTGGGCCGCCACACCCGCAGTGCAGCACGGCGAGCTGCACGAGATCAAGTCAGCGCTGATTCTGCAGCCTGGGCCGGCTGCGCTGACCGAGGGGGTTGAGCAGTTACGTCAGCACATCCAAAGATGGCAAATGCTTTACGGCTAGGTTGTGGTGGCCGAGGCCTGGCGAATAGGGCGCTTAACCGCTTTATCCTTGGCTTGGCAGGTTCAGGTCGATGCCCTCATGCTTAGCCACCCGCTCCAGCGCGTCTTCAAACAGCGTGCGTGCCACGCCGGCAACGTGCTTGAGGTGGGCGTGTACCACCGCGTCCTGCGTTGACTTATTGAGGCATTGGGCACTGTATTCTTCAAAGCTGCTTAACTGACCAATGAGCTCAACCACGTGGCGGGGGCATTCGCAAGCAACCGACTGCGCGTGATTGGCCACCTGTTGCAACAGCTCGTCCGAGTAGCGCCTCGGCGCCACGGTTTGGCCGTCTGTCGTGGCCAGTGGTGCAGCGGCCACGACGCCGGCGTGCGGCATGTCCATGGCCGAGGCCAATTCGGTGTCGCTCACGGGCTCGCGCTTAACCACCACGCCTTCGGCTTGTAAGGCCTGCACCAGAGGGGCCGCGCCGTAGTTGTATAACACCACGCAGCGCTCATATTGACCCATCTGGCGGGTTTGGCGCAGCTCGTCGGCCAGCAAATCCGTGAGCGTGCTGGCTTTAACCAGCAGCACGGCGTCGTTTCCCGAATGGGCGCTGGCTCTGGCCTCGGTGAGCGAGCCAAATATCTGGGTCTCCAGCGGTCCTCGGCTGCGAAACGCCAGGGTGAACTTTTTGGACTCTAGTCGCGTGGCCAAACCGACCCCAACCACCACCACGCGAGAGGGTTGCATGGTCTGTCCTGAGACGTTTTGGTAGTACGCCGGTGTGATGCCGAGCTTTTGTTGCAACGCCCGCAGCTGAGCCACGCTGAGGTTGGCAATGGTGCCTATGGAGTGTCCGTTCGACGTTAATATTTTGAGTAGGTTGGCTTTGATCACGTCCTCATCGCCGTACAGCCGGTGTTTGCCGCCGGTTTTGGTTGGGCTGAACGCGTTGTAGCGAATTTCCCAAACTCTTAACGTCGGCACCGGCACACCCGACAGCCGGGAGACCGTGCCAATGCGGTAGCGCAAGGCGCCGTTCGGGTCCGAAGCAGTCGGCGTGGAGGAGGGTGGTGTGGGTGAGGCATTCATGCGTAGGAATTGTATAGTAAAAATACATTTCAAGCACTAAGGGAAACCATTGAGTAGATTAATTTCATGTTATCCTTGCTAATCCTATTCAAAATATGTGAAGGAGTGGCGGATGGCACTTGAAACCCCCAAACGACTAAAGGCGGCGGTTGACGCCGTGGCGGTGATTGCCGGCCAGCAACGCGCCCAGCCCGTGACCACCCAGTTGTTGTGTGAGACCACGGGCTTGTCGGTCTCGTACCTCGAAAAGATCATGCGCGACCTCAAACAGGGCGGCATCGTGCGCTCGTACCGCGGCCCAGGCGGTGGGTACCGGCTGGGGCGGGATATGGACGAGTTGACGGTGTTGGACGTTTATCGCGCCATTCACGGCGAGGACGACTTGGCGGCGCCGACCGCGCACGACCAAGCGGAGCCCCGCGGGCCGTTGGGCTTCGAGCTCGAGCAGGCTCAGGAGGCGCAGCGGTTTTTGGCCAGTTACACGCTGGCCGACGTGGCGCGGCCGATACACGACGAGCGTCTGCCTTCCAAGGGCAACCGCTTCAAACTCAAACCCCTGCCCACACCCACGCTGCCCAGGGCGCCGCGCTCGGTGTTTGACTGGTCGGCCAGCATGGCGGCGTAAGCAGCAAACCGGCATACACTGCAAGGCGCGGCTTCCCGCGCCTTTTTTATTTGAGGTTTTTTTGAACACGTCGGTATCGGCTCACGCGTTGCGCCAACACTCGTCCCGAGGCCTGTGGATGGCTTGCCTTGGCGTGGCCATTCTGACCCCCGATACCTTGCTGATGCGGTGGTCGGGCCTGGACGGGTGGACCATGATGGCTTGGCGTGGGTTGCTCGAGTCTTCGGTGCTGTTAGGCGTGACCTTGATTTGGGCGCCCTCAGCGCTGCGCGCGCCATTGACTCGGGCTGGCTGGCCGGTGGCGTTGGCGTTGGGCTCGAGTTCGATTTGCTTTGCGCTGGCGGTGCACGCCACGGCCGTGGCGTTGGTGCTGCTTACCTTGGCCACCACGCCCCTGATGGCGGCTTTGGTTTCGCGCTGGGTGCTGGGTGAGCGTACCCAACCGCTGACTTGGCTTTGGATGCTGTTGGCCGTGGCCGGCTTGGCCGTGGCGTTGGGCGACACGCCCAAGTGGCAGGGCGCGTTGGGCAGTCCATGGCAAGGGGTGGCGTTTGGTCTGGGCGCGGCAACCAGCTTGGCTACTGGCTTGGTGTGGGCGCGCCAAACCCCGCAATTGCCCATGTTGCCCCTGACTGGCGCCGGTGCCTTGCTTGCCGGCCTAACCGGCCTGATATTCACCGATACCCTGACGCCACCGACCTTGGCCTTGGGCCCCACGCTTGCCATGGGCTTGCTGGTGTTGCCCCTGTCTTTTGCGCTCATTACGCGCGCACCGCGGCATACCGCCGCGGCCAACGTGTCGCTCATCATGTTGCTCGAAACCGTGATTGGCCCACTGTGGGTATGGTGGGGTGTGGGGGAGCGGCTCAGCCACGGCATGTGGGTGGGCGGAGGCATCACCCTAGCGGCCATTGCCTTGCATATCCTTACCGCCGCGCGGCGCTCATCGGCTTCGCTTGTCAAAATGGATTGACCATGCAGCAACCCGCCATCGTGCTTGACCCCAACGACGACGTGTGGATTGCGCGCCATCAGCTCCTCGGCGGGCAGCCGCTGCCCGATGCGGTAACGGCAAGGGGGTTGATTCCGGCCGGGCACAAAATCGCGCGCCGGGCGCTGCAACCGGGTGACCCCGTGCGGCGCTACAACCAAATCATTGGCTTTGCC
>JALRBF010000335.1 GCA_023262365.1 Burkholderiaceae bacterium | reverse complement strand
AGGTGCTGGGGAGGTGCAAAAGCGCCAGCAACGTGGCGATGGTAGGCACGATTGGATTCGAACCAACGACCCCCACCATGTCAAGGTGGTGCTCTAACCAACTGAGCTACGTGCCTGAAGCACCCGATTCTAGCGTAAGCTAACCCGCGCCGAGCCTACGCCCACCTACAATGGCAGCATGAGCATCAAAAGTGACAAGTGGATACGCCGCATGGCCGAACATCACGGCATGATTGAGCCGTTTGAACCGGGGCAGGTGCGCCAAGCCGACGGCCAGAAACTCATCAGTTACGGCACCAGCAGCTACGGCTACGACATTCGCTGCGCACCAGAATTTAAGGTCTTTACCAACATACACAGCACGGTGGTTGACCCCAAGGCGTTTGACGAAAAAAGCTTTGTGGATTTTCATGGCGACCACTGCATCATTCCGCCCAACAGCTTTGCGCTGGCGCGCACCGTCGAGTACTTTCGCATTCCGCGCAACGTGCTCACCATTTGCCTGGGCAAAAGCACCTACGCGCGCTGCGGCATCATCGTTAACGTAACCCCGTTTGAGCCCGAGTGGGAGGGGTACGTGACGCTGGAGTTTTCAAACACCACGCCCCTGCCGGCCAAAATTTACGCCAACGAAGGTTGCGCACAGGTGTTGTTTTTTGAAAGCGACGAGGTGTGCGAAACCTCTTACCGCGACCGCGGCGGCAAGTACCAGGGGCAAGCTGGGGTCACCTTGCCCAAGGCCTAGCCCGGCCCTGCTGGGGGTGGCACCGGCAAAGGTGCGACAATACCCCGAGATGACAAAACCTTTTCACGATTTGCCTTTAGCGCCGGCTTTGTTGCGCGCCATCGACGACATGGGCTACGCCACCATGACGCCGATTCAAGAGCAGGCCATTCCGGTGGTCATGGCAGGCCAAGACATCATGGGCGCAGCCCAGACCGGCACGGGCAAAACCGCTGCCTTTGCCTTGCCGCTGTTGCAGCGCTTGCTCAAACACGAAAACCACTCGGCCTCGCCGGCGCGGCATCCGGTGCGCGCTCTGGTGTTGCTGCCCACGCGCGAGTTGGCGGTGCAGGTGGCCGACCAGGTTAAATTGTTTGCCAAGCACACCGCGCTGCGCAGCGCGGTGGTGTTCGGCGGCATGGACATCAAGCCGCAGGTGGCGCAACTACGCGAGGGCGTGGAGGTGTTGGTGGCCACGCCAGGCCGGCTGCTTGACCACATTGAGGCCAAGACCGCAGCCTTGCACCAAGTGGAGTACGTGGTGCTGGACGAGGCCGACCGCATGCTCGATATTGGCTTCTTGCCCGACTTGCAGCGCATTTTGAGCTACTTGCCCAAGCAACGCACCACGCTGTTGTTTTCGGCTACCTTTTCGGGTGATATTCGCAAACTGGCCAACAGTTACCTAAGCAACCCGGTGACGGTGGAGGTGGCGCAAGCCAACGCCACGGCGGCCACGGTTAAGCAACGCTTCATTAGCGTATCCGACGACGACAAGCGCCGCGCCCTGGTGCAACTGGTGCGCGAACAGGCCGAGGTGGCTGGGCAGGCGTTTGTGTTTGTTAACAGCAAACTGGGCTGCGCCCGCTTGGCGCGTGCGCTTGAGCGCGACGGCTTGCAGGCCACGGCGCTGCACGGCGACAAAAGCCAAGACGAGCGGCTTCGGGCCTTGCAGGCGTTTAAGGCCGGGCAGGTGCAGCTGCTGGTGTGCACCGACGTGGCCGCCCGCGGGCTGGACATTAAAGACGTGCCGGCGGTATTTAACTTTGACCTGCCGTTTAACCCCGAAGACTACGTGCACCGCATTGGCCGCACCGGGCGCGCTGGCGCCGAGGGCTTGGCCATTTCGTTCGTCTCGGGTAACAACGCGCGCCAGTTGGCCGACATTGAAAAACTGATTCGCCTTAAGGCAGACCTTGAGCCCATGGAGTGGAGCGACGACCGCCCACCCCGGGGACGGCACTTTAACGACGGACAACGCGTGTGGCGCGAACGCAGCGAACGCAGCGGCGAGCAGGGTGAACGCCCGCGGCGGCACGAGGCGCCGGCCGCAACCCCCAAGGCACCCTACGACCCGCTGTTTGACAAGCCCTACGAGCCAGCCGCCGAGGCGCACACCCCAGCGTGGGACGCCAAGGCCCCAGTGGCCAAGCCGCGTGGCGTCTCGGCCTACATTCGTTCACGCAAAAAGGTGGCGGCGTTGTTCAACAAGCCCGCCCCCGCCGCGCCACGCGGGCAGCCGGCCGTGTTGCCGGTTGAGCCCTCTGGTGCCGCATCGGAGGCTGCGCCGGGCGGTGCCGAGGCGGCTGCACAGCCCAGTACCTAAACCTCGGGTACCAGCCACTAAACGGCCCGTGGGTTTTGCGCGGCGGCGCAATCCACTTGGTGCCAGCGCGGCGCGCCGCCATGGGCACACA
>JALRBF010000232.1 GCA_023262365.1 Burkholderiaceae bacterium | reverse complement strand
CAGCGGCCGCCGCGGTCTGTGGCGTGTGCGGCGTCTTCAAGTTGCTTAATTTGCCACCACTGCCCGCCTTGGCGCTGGGCCAGCCACACATCGCCCGGGGCAAAGCCGGCTTGTTCGGCGGCGCCGCCACGCATCACGTGGGTTACGCGCAGGCCGGCCGGCGTGGCTTCGGTGCGCAGCCCCAGGCGTGCGCCCAGTGGCGCGTCGTCGTCAAACACCTCAACACCCAAGCGATTAAGCGCGGCGCGAACGGGTAGCGGTTGTGCGTGGTGCACCCAGTGCTGCACCTGGCGTGCCAATGGCGGTAAGCCCCAGTCGCGTAGCACGGCCAGCAGGTCGGCTTCGCGCAACACGCCGTTACCAACGCGTTGCCATAGGGTTTGCATGAGCTGGTCAAGGCTGCGCCCGGCTTGGCGCAGTTCGGCGTCTAGGCACAGGGCCAGCAGCGCGCCTTTGGTGTAGTAGCTGACCGTGATGTTGGGTGTGTTCTCACCCATGCGGTAGTACTTGGTCCACGCGTCGTGGCTGGCTTGGGCAAGGCTTTGCACGTGTTGCCCGGGGGTTTGCTCGACTTGGTTGGCGGTGCGTGCCAGCAACTGCAAATACGCCGGTACCCCCAAGCAGCCAGCGCGCACCAGCATCAAGTCGTCGTAGTAACTGGTAAAGCCTTCAAAAAACCACAGCATGGTGGTGTGGTTTTCGCGTTGGTAATCGTAGCGGGCTAGCGGGCGCAGGCGTTTAACGTTCCAGGCGTGAAAGTATTCGTGGCTGATGAGCCCCAGCAGCCGGGTGTAGCCGTCGCTGGCGCGCAGGGTGGCACCAGGGTGCGGGCCGTCGGAGCCAAGCCTAGGCAGGTCGGCGCGTGGCGCAAGCAGCGCGGTGTTGTTGCGGTGCTCGAGGCCGCCGTAGCCGTCGGGGCTGGTGTGCAGCATGAACACGTAGCGGTCAAAGGGCGGGGGTTCGCCGCCCGGGTGCCAAAAGTTCAGCTGCGCGTTGACCACGCGTTGCGTATCGCGCAGCAAGCGGCGCAGGTCGGCGTGGCCGGGCGCACCGGTAACAAACAGTTGGTGTGGCACGCCACGCGATTCAAATTGTCCCAGCCAACCGGGCGCCACGGTTAGGGGTTGGTCAACCAATACGTCGTAATCGGCCGCCTTGTAGGTGCCAAAGCCGCGCGGGTCGGTGCGTTGCGGTGTGAGCCCGGTAATCACGCGCCAACTCGCCGGCAATCCTTGGCGCGCCACGCGCACGGTGTACGCGCCGTGGTGCCCAAGCACGCGCACCACGGTGGCTGCGGGGTTAACAAAGGCGCGGCTGGTGTCAACAAAGGCGGTGCGCACCGAGGCGTCGTGGGCGTACACGGTGTAGCGCCATGTCACGCGCCCGGTGCCGGGGGTTCGGGCTTCCCAGGCGTCTTTGCCCATGGCGGCAACGGCCAGCGGCGTGCCGTTTTGCCAGGCTTGAGGGGGGTGCATGTGTTGCGCAAATTCGCGCACCAGGTAGCTCCCGGGTATCCACGCGGGCAATTGAATGCGCTGGCGCGCGCCGCTGGCTGGGGCGCGTAGTTCAATGTGCAGCAAATGGGCTTGCCGCTGGCTTAGGTCCAGCGTTACCTGCACCGCGGGCATGGCGGCCATGGCTTAGCGGGTGGCCGCCGCGGCCGCAGCAATGCGCTGCATCACCTCGGCCCGCGGAATGGCCCCTGGGGCACGCGAGCCGTCGGCAAACACCAGGGTCGGGGTGCCGTTGATTTTGTGCTTGTTGCCCAGGGCCAAGTTGCGCGTAATGGCGGCGGTGTCGCAGTTGCCTTGGCCGGGGTCAACGCCGCTTAGCATCCAATCAAGCCACGCTTGGCTGCGGTTGCTGGCGCACCAAATGGCGTTGGACTTGCGTGTGGAGTCTGCCCCAAGCACGGGGTACAAAAACACGTACATGGTCACGTTGGCTTGCTGCATGTCGCGCTCAAAGCGTTTGCAGTAGCCGCAGTTGGGGTCTTCAAACACGGCAATGCGTGGCCCGCCTTTGCCGTGTTCGATTTTGATGGCGTCGTCCCACGGCAGCGCGGCAAAGTCAATGGCCAGCAGCTGGTCAAGCCGGTCTTGGGTGAGGTTGCGCCGTGCTTTTAAGCTAAGCAGGTTGCCTTGCAGCACGTATTGGCCGGTGGCGTCGGTATAAAACAAGTCGGTGCCTACGCGTACCTCAAACACGCCGGGCATGGGCGTGGGGCGTACTTCGTCAATGCTGGCAAGGTTAGGAAACGCCGCGAGCAACGCTTGGCGAATGGTGGCTTCGTTGGCGTGCGCGCTGCCCAGCATCAGCGTGGCAAGCAAAGGGGCAAGCAGTGGGGCAAGCCAGCGCGCGGCGCGGCGCTGCCAGGGGCGATGGGGCGGGGCAAATAAGGTCATGGCAGTTGAATGGTTCGGTTGGAGGGGTGCAGGCTAGCCGGCGGCCAAGCCCATGGCGTGGCGGGTGGCCCAGCGCTTAAGCGGTGCCATGGCATTAAAGCCGCTTAAGCCAACTTGGCGCAGGGCTTGCGGCAGTGGGCGCGGTGGGGTAAGCCCAAAAAACAAGGCCTCGGTGGTGGCTTGCATCAATGCGGTGTCAAGCCGGCGTTGGCGGCTGTAGCGGCGCAGCATGCGCAAGCTACCGGGTGTCTCGCCTTTGCCGCGTGTGGCCACGCAGGCGGCCAGCGCGGCGGCGTCGGCTAGGCCCAGGTTAAGCCCTTGGCCGGCCAGTGGATGCACGGTGTGCGCCGCGTCGCCCACGCGTGCGCGCCCAGGCGCCACCCAGTGCCGGTGGCGGGTGAGCTGCAAAGGCCAACGTGCCACGGCGCTGGTGACCTCGAGGGTGCCCAGTGCCCCGTGGCTTTGATGCGCCAGGTGTTGGGCTAACGCGTCGGCGCTGGCGTGTTGCCATGACGCGGCTTGCGCCGCTGGCATGGACCACACCACGGCCATGCGGTTGGCTTGGTCGGCCTCGCCGTCGGCGCTCAGCGGCAGCAGGGCCAGAATGCAATCGTCGTCAAACCATTGATACGCCAGCCCCCGATGGGGTTGCGCCACGCGCACGTGCAGCGCCAAGGCGTGGTGGGGGTAGGGCAGCACCTCGGGCGGGCCCAAGCTGCTGGTGCCGTGTTTGCCTTCGGCGTGCACGTGCAGCGCCGCCTGGGGTGCGCCGTTGGGGTTGGCTTGAAGTTGTTGCACCAGCGGTTGCGCGGCCAAGGCGCGGTGCAGCGAGGCATGCAAGTCGGTGGCGCGTACCAGCCAGCCCAGCGGCTCGGTGGGGGCATCGTTAAATTGCAGCGCCTCTTGCGCCCCGGCGTACACACGCAGCCCATGCAGGGGTTGGCAGTGCGCGGGTGCGGGCCAGGCTTGCAGTTGCTGCAGCGTGCGGCACGAGGCCGGGTTAAGCGCGTAGGCGCGCAGGTCTTGCGTGCCTTGGTTCGCGGCAGCCGGTGCGAGGCCGCGTAGCGCCACGCGCAGGCCTTGCGCGGCCAGGGCCAACGCCAGCGT
>JALRBF010000350.1 GCA_023262365.1 Burkholderiaceae bacterium | reverse complement strand
ACCAAAAACTCGATTTTGTTGGTGGAGTACGCCATTGAAGCGCGCCGTGGCAAGCCGGCCACCGACGCGTATCCCGCCGTGCCCGGCATGCCGCGCTGGGATGCGCTGATGGACGCCTGCGCCAAGCGCGCGCGCCCGATTGTGATGACCACCATTGCAATGGGCGCGGGCATGATGCCGATTGCCTTGGGCTGGTCGGGGGCGGACACCAGCTTTCGCTCACCCATGGCCATTGCGGTGATTGGCGGCTTGCTTACCAGCACCGTGCTGAGCTTGTTGGTGGTGCCAGTGGTGTTTACCTACCTTGACGACTTGGGGCAGTGGTTTGCGCGGCTGTGGCGCAGGCGGCTGCCAAGTCCCAGCCAGCCCAGCCGCAATTCTTAAAAAACACCAGCTCGCCGTTGGGCACGGGGCGCTGCGCCCAGTGCGGGCTGTGGCTTAACACATCGGCCAGGGACGGCATAGCAGCCACATCCAGGCCGGCTTGCAAGAAATCGCCGGCCTCGTGGTCGGCGTCGCGTGTGTCCACCACCAGCGTGCCCACCTGGGCCGCCCAGCGGCATACGGCGGCGTCCCACTCCACCATGTGCGGCGTAAAGGCCCCCACCGCTGCCACAAACGCCTGCGGGTGCGGCCGGTGCCGCGCCACCACGGTTTGCGCGCTGGTGCTGGTGACCACAAATTGACTTTTCGCTAAGGCCACGGGCAAATCGTGCACCACCTGGGCCGGCTTGCCCAACGCCAAGGCCACCTCAACCAGCGCCTGGGCGCTGGCGGCACGGCGCGAATGAATCCAGCACTCGGTCACGTCAGCGCCCTGCACAAAGGCTTCAAGGTGTGACCTGCCCTGTACCCCAGCCCCAATGATTAGCAACGGCCCACGCCGCCCGGGCGCCAGGGTTTGCGCCGCCAGCAGCGACACCGCGGCGGTGCGCCGGGCGGTGACACGCGGCCCGTCCAGCGTCATGCATAAGCGGCCATCTTGCGCCGATTGCAGCAGCACTTGGCCCTGAATGGCGGGCAGCCCACGCTGAGCGTTTGCGGGGACAAACGTGATCACTTTGGTCATGGCCCACTGCCCGTTGGTGGCTGGCATGACCAACAATTTGCCAGCCTCGGGCAAATCCAATACCTGTCGCGGCGGCACGTGCACCGTGGCGTCGAGTACCACGTCGCGCATGGCTTGCGCCAACGCGGGGTAGCCGATGCCCTCAAAGACTTCGTTCAACGCCGTGGGCTTGCTACGTAAACAGCGAGGCGTAGCGCTGGCGCAGCACGTTTTTTTGCACCTTGCCCATCACGTTACGCGGCAATTCGTCCACCACCTCAACGTGCTTGGGCACCTTAAAGTTGGCCAGCTGCGCCTTGAGCTCGGCCAATATGGCGTGCGGCTGCGGGTTGGCACCAGCGCGCGCCACCACCAGGGCCACACCCACTTCGCCAAAGTCTGGGTGCGCCACCCCCACCAGCGCGCTCTCGGCCACACCCGGCAGGTTGTTCATAAAGCCTTCCACTTCGGCCGGGTACACGTTGTAGCCGCCACTGATGATGAGGTCTTTGTTGCGCCCCACAATGGTGATGTAGCCCTGCTCGTCGATGCGCCCCACGTCACCGGTTTTAAAAAACCCGTCAGCGGTGAACTCTTCGGCGGTTTTTTCTGGCATTTGCCAGTAACCCTTAAACACATTGGGCCCGCGCACTTCAATGCCGCCGGTTTCGCCTTGGGGCAGCGGCTGGCCTTGGTCGTTGGTGATGCGCAGCTCAACCCCGGGCAAGGCAAAGCCCACCGTACCGCCGCGTCGCTGGGTTGCGCCACCGTGGCGCGGGTCGGCCGTGTAGGGGTTGGAGGTGAGCATGGCGGTCTCGCTCATGCCGTAGCGCTCAAGAATGGTGTGCCCGGTGCGCTCGCGCCAGGCGTTAAAGGTTTCGGTAAGCAGCGGCGCCGAGCCCGAAATAAACAAACGCATGCCCGCCGTGCTGGCCTGCGACAACGTGGGCTCGGCCAGCATGCGCGTGTACAGCGTGGGCACGCCCATGAACACCGTGCCCTGCGCCATGTGCGCAATCGCGGCC
>JALRBF010000286.1 GCA_023262365.1 Burkholderiaceae bacterium | reverse complement strand
TGAGCTGAAACTCGAGACTTTTCGGCCAGATTGAATGATCACCGGTCATGCGGACAAGCATCCCGCCGTTGCTTTGTTTCGCCCCGGCCGGATAGCGCCACTCGAAACTGATCACGAAATCGGTGTAGTCCTTTTCGGTGTAGAGCACCGTGTTGTCGTAGGCATTGACCACCGCACTGCGCTCGCAGGCTTGCAGCGCGTTGCTGGTGCACTCGGGCAAAAAGCGCTTAAAGGATGGGTCAACCCGCCTGTAATACGCCGGGCCATGGCTGCCCATTTGGTGCAACACCACCACCACGCCCTTGGCGCGGCGCGACGCGGGCAGCGCCGCGATGCGCTGGGCCAAGCCATCGAGCATCACCTCGTCGCGGCACTCGCCGCTGGCGCACCAGCGCGGGTTGTCCAGCGCGCGCGTGTTCACCGAGGGCACGCGGTCGCACGCGCCTTTGCAGCCGGATTGATTGTCCAGCCACAACACCGCCAAGCCGGCGCGCTGCAGCACATCGAGCAGCCCCTCGCTGGGTGCGCCGTCAAAGCGTTGGCGGGTTTGCGGCGAAAACATGCACGGCAACGACAAGGCGGTGGCCGTGCCGCACGAGGTCACGTTGCTGAAATACACCGCCTCGCCTTGCTGCACCAGCTGCTGCAAGCGCGGCGTGGTGGCGCGTGCGTAACCGCTCAGTTGCCAATTGGCCGCGCGTGAGGTCTCTCCCACCACCAGCACCAACAACAACGGCCGCGCGCCGCTGCCATGGCTTGCCCCTAAGGTGGCGTCTGCACCCACCACGCGCATGGGCTGCACGCGATGGGGCAAGGCGGCATACGCCAGTTGCCCGGTGGCGTACACCACGTTGAGCGGGTTCATCATCAGGCGCAGTTGGCGGTGGTTGCGGGTAATAGAGGCAAAGTCTTGAAAAATCACCCAAAGCGCCAGCGTGGCCAACACCAAGCCCGCCACCACGCCCAATGCGTTGCGCCACACGCTGCCCCACACGCCTCGGGGTGCGGCGTGCGCCGTGGCGCGCCACCACCACCAACCGGGCAAAAGCGCCAGCAGCAGCACCCACATGGCGCCACGCCAGGACACCAAGTCGCGCACCTCGCGTGCGTCGGTGGCAAACACATTGGCCATCATGCCGTCGTCAATTACCACGCGGTAAGCCGTCATGTAATAAGCCGTGGTCGCGGCCACCACCAGCAACACCACCACCAGCGGCCGCCACACCACGCGCCACGTCAAGGCACTGATGAGGGCCCACAACACGCCCGTGAGCATCAAGGCGTGGCCCAGCACAAAGCCGGCGCCGCGCCAGCCACTGACCTCGGGCAAATCCCACAGCGCCCACCACAGCGGCAAATTGCCCGGGCCGGCCAACCACAGCGCGGCCAGCAAATTGGGCACCCAGCGGCTTGAAAAACGTACGCTCATTGTCTGCTACTCCCGTGGCCGCAGTGTACGCGGTGATAATTGCCAGCGATGAAAAAACCGACCGCGCGCAGGGAGGACGCGGCAACCCTTGGCGATACGCTGCGTTGGCGTTGCCGCTGCTGCTGGCATGGGATGCCTCGGGACTGGATTGGTGGGTGATGCACGCACTGGGCACCAGCCAGGGCTTTGCCTTGCGAAACAATTTTTGGCTCGAAGCGGTGCTGCACCAGGGCGCGCAACGCGTGCTGTCGGTGGCGTTTGTGCTGTGTTGGGTGTGGGCGGCGTGGCCAACGGCGGCGGCGGCCTGGCCCAGTCGAAGCGTCAAGCTCACGTGGATGACGGCGGTGAGTCTTAACCTGTTGTTGATCGGGCTCATCAAAGCCAACAGCCTAACAAGCTGCCCGTGGTCGATGGCGGCGTTTGGCGGCCAAGGTTGGTACGTGTCGCACTGGGCGTGGGGGCAGAGCGACGACGGCGGCGGCTGCTTTCCTGGGGGTCACGTCTCGTCGGTGCTGGGTTTTTTGGCGTGGTGGCCTTTTTGGTGGCAGGCGCCGTCGCCGCGGTGGCGTCGGGCCGCGCCGTAGTTGATCGGCATCATTGCGGTGGGGGCGCTGGTGCTGGGGACGGTACAAACGCTGCGTGGCGCCCACTACCCCAGCCATACCTTTTGGACGGCATGGCTGAGTTACAGCGCCAGCTTGGTGTGGTTTGCCCTGACCCGGCGGCTTGGCCTAACCACCTAAGGCGCCGCATCCACGCGCCACGCCTACCAGCCCAAACCTAAGTGCAAGGGCAAGTACACCGCCATGCCAAGCAGCATGGTGCCCAGTACGCTTTTGCCGCGCAAAAAGAACCACAGCATGCCAGCCACCAGCGCCAGCAGGCGTGCGTCCTTCCAATCGGTCAGTACCATGCCGTCGCGCAGTCCAATTTCTGGGGCAATCACCGCCGCCAGCGCGGCAATGGGGGCATACGCCAAGCCACGTTGCAGCCACTCAGGCAGCCGCCACGAGCGCCCAGGCAGAATAAAGCTGCCCCGGCACATCAACACCACGGCGGTCATGCCCACAATGGCGAGCAAGGTCCAGGCGTCGGTTTGGTTGAGCTCAGTCATGCGGTGTTGGCGCGGCGCGGCCACACTCGCTCAACCAACAAGCACACCGCCACGGCGGCCACAATGGCCAGCGGAATGTTAAGTTTGTATGGCAAGTGGTAGGCCATGATGGCCACCCCCGCGGCCACTGCAGCGGCCACCACGCGCATGGCGTTGTGCAACAGCGACCCGGCAATGGCGCTTAAAGCCAAAATGCCAGCAAACGCCAAACCCCAATGGCTGGGAATGGCGTTGGCAAACACCACCCCAGTCAAACACGCCGACGTCCACGCCAGCCAGTTGCCGCAGGTGTTGCCAAACCAGTAGCTGTGTTGCTCGGTGCGTGCCTGAGCACTGGCCCCGGGCTGGGGGTAGCGCCGGGTAAAAACCACGTAAGACAAATCACCCATGAAGTACGCGCATACCACGCGCTGGCGCAGCGGCAGTCCCTGAAAGTACGGCCGCAAATGGGCGCTGAAGACCACAAATCGCAGCGCCACGCAGGCCGAGGTAACCCACACCACCCAAAGCGGCGCACCCACCATGATCAACGGCGTGGCCGCCAATTGGGCGCTGCCGGCAAACACCACCAGCGTCATCAACAAGGCCTCAGGCAGGCTTAGGCCAAAGGTGGTCAAGGCCACCCCGGTGGTCAAGCCCCAGGCCATCAGCCCAGGGGCCACCGGCAGCACATCGCGCAGCCCTTTGGCAAACAGCACCTGACGCGCGTGCCAGCGCAAGCCGGGCACGTGGGGAGTGGGGTCACTCATGTCAGCACACTGCCCACGGACGGCGTGTGGCCTTGCACCCACACGCCCGCGGGCACACGCTTACCACCGGGTCGCTGCCACTGCGTCACCCGCAGCACGCCTTGGCCACATGCCACGTCCACGCCCGCCTCGCTCACGGCAAGCACGGTACCCGGTGGCGCCTGGGTGGTCTGCGCCAGCGCGTGGGCCTGCCACAACTTAAGTGGTTCGGTGTGTGCTTGAAGTCGGGTGCGCATGCCTGGGGCCGGGTCAAACGCGCGAATACGGCGCGCCAGTACGGCTGCCGACTCGCCCCACGAGACCATCGCTTCGTGTTTTTGAATTTTCTCCGCATACGTTACACCGTCGCTGGCCTGCGCCTGGGGTGCCAACCTTGGGTTGGGTTGGGCCATGTCCTCAAGTACCTGTTGCATCAAGTCGGCGCCCAAATCGGCCAAACGCGCGTGCAAGGTGGCCGCGGTGTCGTGCGGCGCAATGGGCACGGCCTGGCGCAACCACACGTCGCCGGTGTCCAGCCCCTGCGCCATTTGCATGATGCACACGCCGGTGTGCTCATCGCCAGCTTCAATGGCGCGCTGAATGGGCGCGGCCCCGCGCCAACGCGGCAGCAGCGAGGCGTGAATGTTTAGTGCGCCACGCGGGGCAAGTTGCAGCAACCACATCGGCAGCAACAAGCCGTAAGCGGCCACCAC
>JALRBF010000249.1 GCA_023262365.1 Burkholderiaceae bacterium | reverse complement strand
GCATGTCGCACCGTGGCGAGCACGCCGAAATTCAAACGTTTTTGGGCGCCACCATCGACTCGGAGTTGTCGGGCAACATGATCGACATCTGCCCCGTGGGCGCTCTAACCAGCAAGCCGTTTCGCTACAGCGCCCGCACCTGGGAGTTGTCGCGGCGCAAGTCCATCAGCCCGCACGACAGCACCGGCGCCAACTTGGTGGTGCAGGTTAAAAATCGGCGCGTGATGCGTGTGGTGCCGCTGGAGAACGAGGCGGTGAACGAATGCTGGCTGGCCGACCGCGACCGCTTCAGCTACGAGGCACTTAACAGCCCCGAGCGGCTCACCGAGCCCATGATTAAGCAAAACGGGCAGTGGCAAACGGTGGACTGGACCACGGCCCTAGACTACGTGGCGCGCGGCCTAACGCAAGTTAAGGCCGAGCACGGTGCCCATGCCCTGGGCGCGTTGCTCAGCCCGCACAGCACGCTTGAAGAGTTGCATTTGGCTACCCAGTTGTGGCGCGGCATGGGCAGCGACAGCGTGGACCACCGTCTACGCCATGCCCAGCATGGCCGTGCCGGTGGGGTCCGCTGGTTGGGCATGGAGGTGGCCGAACTTAGACAGCTCAAGCACGCCTTGGTGGTGGGCAGTCGCTTGCGCAAAGACCATCCGCTGTTTGCACAACGCCTGCGCCAGGCGGTACGCCGTGGCGGCTCGTTGGACGTGCTGGGCTCGCCGCGCGAGTGGCGTGGTGGCAAAGATTGGGCCATGCCGGTGCGGCAGGCCTTGCTGCTTGAGCCGGCGCATTGGGTGCAGGCCATGGCCGAGGTGGCCGCAGCCGTGGCCCAAGCGCATGGGGTCAAGCCGCCAGTTGACGTGACGCCCGGCGAGGCGGCGCTGGCAATGGCTCAGCGTTTGGACGCCGGCGCTGCCGTTCTGCTGGGCAACGCCGCGGCGCATCATGCGCAGGCCGAATCGCTGCTGGCGTTGGCGGGTTTTGTGGCACAAACCACGGGGGCGCGCGTGGGCTACCTAACCGAGGCAGCCAACACCGTGGGGGCGCAGCTCGTGGGCGCGCAACCGCAGGCCAATGGCCTCAACGCCGCACAAATCTTGGCCGGGCAGGCCAAAGCGGTGCTGTTGCTGCACGTTGAACCCGAGGGCGATACCGCCGCCGGTGCGCGGCACGCCCTGGGGCAGGCCGATATGGTGGTCTCGCTCAACGCTTTTCAAACCAACATGGACGTGGCCGACGTGCTGCTGCCCGTGGCGCCGTTTACCGAGACTTCGGGCAGTTTTGTTAACGCCGAAGGTCGGGTGCAGAGCTTTCATGCGGTGGTGCCGCCCCTGGGGCAAACCCGCCCGGCGTGGAAGGTGCTGCGCGTGCTGGGTAATCTGCTGGGTGTGGCCGGCATGGCGCAAGAGCAGTCCACCCAGGTATTGGCCGAGACCGGGCTGGCGCCCGGCTGGGTTGATCGCGCCCGGCTGGACAACGCCACAGGCGCCGATGTTGTGCTTGAGCCCGCGGCGGGCACCCCGTGCGTGGCGCCCATTTACGGCCTGGACGGGTTGGTGCGGCGTGCACCGGCGTTGCAGGCCACGCACGACGCGCAATTTGAGGGCACGGCATGATTGACGCACTGTATCAAGCCGGGTTGCATTGGTTTGGCGCCGCGTGGTGGCAGGACGCTGCTTGGCCGGTGCTGTGGGCCTTGCTGGGCATTGTGGCCGTGTTGTTGCCCTTGCTGGGCGCGGTGGCGTACCTTACGCTTTGGGAGCGCCGCTTTTTGGGGTGGATGCAGGTACGCGTAGGCCCCAACCGGGTGGGCCCAGCGGGGCTGCTGCAGCCCATTGCCGACGCGCTTAAGCTGCTGACCAAAGAACTGATTCAGCCCCGAGCCGCCAGTGGCGGGCTGTTTCGGCTCGGCCCGGTCATGGCCATCATGCCCGCGTTGGCGGCGTGGGTGGCCATTCCGTTTGGCCCCGACGCGGTGCTGGCCAACGTCAACGCCGGCTTGCTGCTCATCATGGCCATCACCTCCATTGAGGTGTACGGGGTGATCATTGCCGGTTGGGCGTCCAATTCAAAGTACGCCTTTTTGGGTGCGCTGCGTGCCTCGGCCCAAATGGTCAGCTACGAAATTGCCATGGGCTTTTGTCTGGTGGTCGTCATCATGGTCTCGGGCAGCATGAACCTCGGCGAGGTGGTGGCCGCCCAAGGGCGTGGCATGGCCGCCGATTGGGGGTTGGGCTTTTTGTCTTGGAACTGGCTGCCCTTGTTGCCCATTTTTGGGGTGTACCTCATCTCGGGTGTGGCCGAAACCAACCGGCACCCGTTTGACGTGGTCGAAGGCGAGTCAGAAATCGTGGCTGGGCACATGGTCGAGTACTCGGGCATGGGCTTTGCCATTTTCTTCTTGGCCGAATACGCCAGCATGTGGTTGGTGTCGATATTGGCGGTGTTGATGTTTTTGGGCGGCTGGCTGCCACCGCTTGACTTGGCTCCCTTCACTTGGGTGCCGGGCTGGATTTGGCTTGGCCTTAAGACCTTTTTTGTGGTGTCGTTGTTCATCTGGATACGCGCCACGTTCCCGCGTTTTCGATACGACCAAATCATGCGCCTGGGGTGGAAGATTTTTATTCCCGTGACGCTGGTTTGGTTGTTGCTGGTGGGGTTGTGGATGCAGACCCCATTGAATATCTGGTAAAGAGCAAGCAGGAATCAAGCCGTGGTCTCCAAGTCTCGCGTGCCCTTTTCGTGGCGCGATTTTCTCTCCAGCTTCATGCTGCTCGAGCTGTTTCGCGGCATGGCGCTCACGGGTAAGTACCTGTTTCAGCCCAAAGTAACGGTGCAGTTTCCCGAAGAAAAAACGCCGCTGTCGCCACGTTTTCGTGGCCTGCATGCGTTGCGCCGGTATCCCAACGGCGAGGAGCGTTGCATTGCCTGCAAGCTATGCGAGGCGGTTTGCCCGGCCATGGCCATCACCATCGAGGCCGGCCAGCGCGACGACGGCTCACGCCGCACCACGCGCTACGACATCGATTTGTTCTATTTCTTTCTGTGCCATTTTTAATGCATTTTTAGAAGAAATTTTTGTCGATTCCATAGAACTTAATGAATCATTTTTTGTAAATCCTGCAGAAATTGTTTTTTGTCCAATTCCTGTTATCCAGACCGGATTGTCAGAAATTTCTTTTGCAATTTTTTCAGAGGCTAATAAAATTGATGCACT